>DAOTYB010000072.1:0-36384 GCA_034435315.1 Anaerolineae bacterium
CCCCGCCTCCCATCTCCCCCTGCTCTCCCCGCTGTGCGGGGAGAGCAGGGGGCAGGGGGATGAGAGGGGTTGTCCCCAAGTAGAGGCAAGGCATTACCAATTTATTTTCTTAAAATCCATAATTTGCCGCAACGCAGAGCGATGTCCGCCCAGAGCTTGTGCAAAGTCAGCCCCCCCCTGTCATTGCGAGCCGCGCAGCGGCGAAGCAATCTCCAAACCGCAATAGGGGATTGCTTCGTCGCAAAGACCGCTACTCGCAATGACAAGTGGAGGCGCGGCTTTGTCAAGCGACTTTGCACACACCCTGATGTCCGCCTGCGCGGACAACATCTTTTGCCGACGTAGGTCGGCATGGCTGTGGCTTGCCGCGACTTGCAGTCGCCCCAACTTGCAATTTGCGCGTTCACAGAAAACGCGTAAAATGAGCGCAGTCATTTTTGGACGTTTGTCTTCCAGATGCAATTTCGGGATTACCAGACCTTTTACCGCTTGCGTCGCAAGCGGAACAATTCACCTGCCGACTATTTCGAGTTCGAGGCGTTTCAGGCTGAACTGCTCGTTCAATATCTCAAACAGCGTGGCGTGCTGAATAATGGATGTCTGACTCTCGATCTGGGCTGTGGCTTGGGCGGCTACATTGCCGCGCTGCAAAAGAGTGGCGCGCGCGTTATCGGTGTAGATTTCAACCCGCCGCACAATGTCGCCTCTGCGCCCTTTGCGATTGCCGATGCATTGCGCGTCCCTTTTCCCAACGATTACTTTGACCTGGTGATTTGCACCAATCTCATTGAGCATATCCCCGACCCAGCCGAGTTGCTGCGCGAAATCTACCGCGTCCTCAAGCGCAATGGCGTTGCCTACGTGAGTTATCCGCCGTATTATTCACCCAAAGGTGGACATCAGTTCTCGCCGTTTCATCTGTTCGGCGAACGCTTTGCGCTCTGGGCCGCGCGCCGACGTGGTTTGTTCAAACGCGAGAAATGGCTGCAGGAAAAATTCCCGACGAACCCTTCTTCGTTCGCGGAGGCATACGGCACGTGGGGCTTGTACAAACTCACGATTGCCCGCATCCAGAAGGAAATTCGACAGATGCCGTTCGAGATGCTGGAGCGTTCGACGCGCTGGCTGCCGATTGATTTTTCTGGCATACCACTGCTGGGCGAATTATTGACCGTGCACGTGCAATTTCTGTTACGTAAAAAATGATACACGCATCCAGAGAGCTGGTATACGATTCCGCGCGTCCGCGCTTGGTGATTTGGGAGGACGCGCTCGAACTGTGGCGCTATCGCGATTTGTTGTGGGGGCTGGTGCAGCGCGATTTAACCGTCCGCTACAAACGTTCCGTCCTCGGTTTCCTGTGGACGATGCTCAATCCGTTGCTCACGATGATCGTGCTGAGCATCGTCTTTTCTCTGTTCTTTCGTTTCGAGTTCGAACATTTCGCGGTCTATCTCCTGGCGGGTTTGCTCCTGTGGAATTTCTTTGCGCAAAGCACCACGCAGGCGATTCACAATCTGCTCTGGGCAGGTAGTTTGGTCAACAAGATTTATCTGCCCAAACCGATTTTCGTCGTCTCGGCGTTGCTGGTGGGCTTGGTCAACCTCGCGCTCGCGCTTGGTCCGCTCGCGCTGATTATGCTCCTTAGCCAGCATCGCTTTTCGCCCGCGCTGTTGTTCCTACCGATTCCGATGGCACTGACCTTCATCTTCGCGCTGGGCGTTGGTCTGTTGGTCACGACGCTCGCGATTTTTTTTGTGGACGTTGTGGACATTTACCAAGTCGGCTTGATGATCTTTTTCTACTTTACGCCCATCATCTATCCCGTCTCGATCGTTCCAGAACGGTACCTGTTTTTGATTCATCTCAATCCGCTGTACTATTTCATCCAGATGTTTCGCCAACCGATTTATGACGGCACGCTTCCCGGCGCAGGGCTAGTGTTGCGCGCCGTGCTCATCGCGCTGGTCGCGCTCCTCATCGGTTGGTGGTTCTTTACCAAAAAGGCAGACGAGTTTGCGTACCGTGTTTGAACGCTCTGCGCGCGCGATGGACGACGCGATTGCTATCCAACTCGAAAACATCACCGTGCGTTACCGCGTGCCGCACGAACGTTACGCCACGCTGAAGGAACACACGATTCGGTGGTTGCAACGGCGCGTGCAGTACGACGATTTTCTCGCGCTGCACGACGTGAGTCTGACCGTGCAGCGCGGTGAAGTGGTCGGCATCATCGGGCGGAATGGCGCGGGCAAGAGCACGTTGCTCAAAGTCATCGGGCGCGTGTTGCGACCGACGCGCGGGCGCGTGCTGGTGCGTGGACGCGTCGCGCCGCTGTTGGAATTCGGCGCGGGCTTTCATCCCGAACTGACCGGGCGCGAGAATGTTTTTCTCAATGGCGCGATTATGGGCTTTTCGCGCGCCGAGATGCAAGCCAAGTTCGAGCGCATCGTGGACTTTGCCGAGTTGCGTGAGTTTATTGACGCACCGCTGCGCACGTACTCGAGCGGGATGATCGCGCGTCTGGGTTTTGCGGTTGCCACCGATGTAGAGCCAGATGTGTTGATCGTTGACGAAGTGCTTTCCGTCGGCGATGCGGCGTTCCAGCAAAAATCGGCGGAGCGCATGCAAAGTTTTCGCGCGAACGGCGCGACGATTCTGCTGGTGTCGCACAACCTGGCACTCGTCGAGGCGATGTGCGATCGCGTGGTGTGGCTCGATCAGGGACGCATCGTGGCAGAAGGCAGCGCGAGTTCCGTCGTGCGACAGTATCGCGGTGATGATGAACGTGCAGAAGCCAAACGCCTGGCGGAATCGGCGGGTCCATCGCTCACGCAGCGCTGGGGTACGGGACGTATCGAAATCGTCGCGGTGCGACTGAAGAACGGCAACGGTGAGGCAACGACGATTTTCGAGACAGGGGACACACTCGTGCTGGAGATGGATTACCTCGCGCACGAGCCGATTCCCGCGCCCATCTTTGGGATGGCGATTCATCGGCAGGATGGTGTGCATATCACGGGCCCCAACACTGCGTTCGCAGGATTAACTTTGCCGACGCTGGAAGGACGCGGCACAGTGACGTACACAGTGCCGTACTTGCCGCTATTGGAGGGGTTGTATCACATTTCGGTGGCAGTGTTGAATCACGACGATACAGAAATGTTCGATTACCACGATCGCTGTTATCCGTTTCGGATTATCAAGAAAAATGGTGATGTGCGCGAGCGCTATGGTCTGATGACCCTGCAAGGCGAATGGACCTACACGCATCGTCCATCGAGTTCGTATGCTTCATCTGGAAATCGAAGCGACTAATCGGTGCAATACGCGCTGCCTGCATTGCCCACACGAAACCATCACGCGTCCGTTAGGCAAGATGGAGTGGAGCACATTCCGAACGATTATGGACAAGGTGTTCTCCATCGAGTCGGACGTATCGGTGGAATTTGCTGGGATGGGTGAACCTCTACTCAACCCGCTGGTCTATCGTTTCATCGGATACATTTCGGACCGGGCGAGAACATCGCTGACGACGAATGCGTCCGCGTTGACTCCCCAGAACATCCAACGTCTCATCGAAGCCGGTCTGGATCGTCTGACGATCAGTTTCAACGGAACAGACAAAGAGTCGTACGAACTGATGATGGGGGGGCTTGATTTTGCGCGCGCCGAATCGCACCTGCATACGGCGATCGAAATGTCGCGTAGGCAGCGGATGCAAGTCGCGGCAAATATCAGCGTGACAAAGCAGTTGCAGAGTCGGCTGGCTCACGTTCGAGATTACCTGACGCGCGCGGGCGTGCAGACGATTTTCTTTTCCAAGTGTCACAATCGTGGCGGAAATCTCAACGATCCTGCGATTTGCGATACGCCACTACCGCCCAAATGGGCAAGCGCGCGCTGCGATATTTTCACAAATACGCTCTTTGTTGCCTGGAACGGTGATGTTTTGTCCTGCTGCCACGACCTTGCTGGCGCCAACCGTTTGGGCAATCTCGGCAGCGATGAATTGGAAATCATTCTGGCGCGGCGGCAAGCGATTGCGGAAAAGGGTGTGGACTTTGCAATTTGTCAGGGGTGCAACGATATGTATCGTTACATGCATGCTCCTACGCCAGATGGCTCTCCGTTGTCAGAATGGATTTACGCGCTGTACGCGAGCGAAGATGAGCGGACGCGCAAGTTGATCGAGCATATTCGTGAACTGGAGGCGCGCATTGCGTCCCAGCAAGAAACAATCAACACGTTGAACGCGCAACTGGCAGAGATCAAGAACAGTCGCGGCTGGCGATTAGTGACCCTGTTACGCCGTATGCGAATGGCGCTTGCGCCAAAGAACAGTGAGTGTCCGAGTTGAAGAATCGTATCCTGAGTGTGGTTCATTACACCGCAGATGTGTGGGAGCATGTCTGTCCGATGGTGCGTGTGGTCGCGCCATTGCGACATGCCGGGCTGCGGCATGTGCGCGGAAATGAATGGGAGGCAGGGCATCTTTGTGTTTTCCCGGAGCGCGTAGCTGACGCCGATATCGTCGTCATCCAGCGCGATTTTCCGCGCTACACTGACGAGTGTGAGATAGTGCTCGCACAGGCACGCACCTTGGGCAAGCCGGTGGTGTACGAACTGGACGATCTGTTGACCGAGTTGCCGGCGCAGCATCCGGATTTGGAATTCTATAGCAAGGCGCGCGCGGCGATTCTGCAAGCTGTCGTTGAAGCAGATGCGGTAATTGGCAGTACACCACTTTTGTGTGACTATCTCCGCGAGTTTAACTCCAACACATGGCTTCTCTCGAATTATCTTGATGATCAACTTTGGTCACTTGACGCGCCGGAATCTTTAGACGCTTCGAATGAGTGCTCAGTAACGATCGGTTATCTTGGAAGCCCCGCTCACCTGCCCGATCTCGAATTGATTGTGCCAGTATTGACGCGCATATTATCGCGTTCTGAACGCGTCCGGCTTGTATTCTGGGGTATGAAACCACCAGCGCCGCTGTCTGAGCACCCTCAAGTCGCTTGGCACATCCCCGCTCTGGTAAGTTATGCTGAATTCGCCGCGTACTTTGCCAGGCAAACATGCGATATTTTTATCGCTCCACTACAAGATAACCTCTTCAATCGTTGTAAGAGTCCGCTCAAGTTCCTCGAATATAGTGCGCAGGGAATTCCGGGCGTCTATAGTCGTATCGCGCCATACGCCAGTGTGATTGAGCATGGCAAAAATGGCTTTTTGGCATCCACCTTAGAAGAATGGGAAGAATATCTGGTACGCCTGATTGACACACCGAATTTGCGTCGTCAAGTTGGTATCGCCGCGCGCCAAACAGTGCTCGAAAGATGGTTGTTATCCCAACATGCTGGGCGGTGGGTGGAAACCTATCGGCAAATTTGCGATTCGACGCTGAGATCCCAATCGAATGTAGCCGCGCATGTTGCGCGGCAGATGCACGCGTGGTACCGTGAGTTGGCAGGACAAAAAGATTCGTTCAGCGCGCAATTGAAGGAGAAAGAACAAACGACACAATCGTTGCGCGCACAACTGCAAGAGAAAGAACAAACGTTACAGTCGTTGCGCGCACAACTGGCGGATAGAGAGCAGGTAGTTCAATCACTTGGGGCGGAACTAGTAGCCATCAAGAGTAGTACGGGCTGGAGTTTGTTGCAAGTGTTATGGCGTTTACGTCTCTGGTGCGCGCCGCGCGGTAGTTTCCGTGAGCGTGTGTTGCGTTTGGGGATGCGTGGATTGCGCGTCTGGCGTAGGGAAGGTCTGTGGAGTCTTGTTTGTAAAGCCACGCGCAAGGGAGTGATCAAGATTCTGCGGCGTCCCACTTTATTGCCTGGTGAATCCATTCAGACACATGCAATACTGGATTTCTTCGCGGAGAACGGGACACAATGTCCAGCACCGGCGATTAGTGTGGTTATTGTTAGAGATGCTACTGTATCACCACTTGATGAACTAGTCGTGGCGAACTGGATTGCTGCGCAAACGTACCAACCGGTCGAGTTGGTCGTTTGGGATTGCAAGAGCGGAGTCGCGTGGATTGCCGACAACCCAACGTCGTTGTGGGATGCCAGGGACATCGAAACGCTCTGCGTTGGATTGCGTGGACGGTACGTCTGCATCGCATCGCCAGATTTGCTCCAGCGAGATAAAGTGTACCTGGAAGCCAATCTGATTGCCTTGGAAACCGAGTCGCTGGTGTTCACCGTCAATATACTTGGCAATGCGGACTGGGTAAAGTGGCAAATCGAGGCAGGACGATTGCCGGGTACTCTCACGCTTCCCTTGTTGCGTCAAGTTGTTCGCAAAGATTGTCTGCGTAACAACTGTACGCTGGATTTTTCAGCGTGGTCGGCGGCGCGAGGCAAGTTGCCGGTTGTCGTTGGTAAGATTATCGCACACACGGCAGATCAGACGGATGCAGAGGACACACTACCTTTTGAGATAAAGTTGGAAGGACTTGGGCTACGTGTCGTTGACCAGCGGATTATCGCAACGGTTGAGAATGAAACGCTTGTGGGAAAGATTAGACACATTTTGCATCCAGTAGATTCGGTGTTACCCGTTGCGCCAGAGCCGTCTCCTTTGCCAACGGTACTGGTTGTGATGCCGTTTCTAGCGGTTGGTGGCGCGGAGCGTGTCCATCTCGACGTGATGTGGCGGCTGAAGGATCATTTTCGCTTTATCATCGTTACGGTGGAGCCATTCGATAGTTCGCTTGGCACGACTGCTGACGCTTTTCGCCGAGTGACGCCGTACGTTTACACGATACCAGATTATCTTGCGATGCCTCTGAACTTTTCAATGATGACGTACTTGATCGAGCGATTTCAACCGCGCACTTTGTACATCGCCAACGGAACGACATGGATTTACGATGCATTGTGCGAATTGAGAGCGCACTTTCCGCGCTTGCGGATGGTCAACCAGGTGTACGATCATCAAGCCGGGTGGATCAACCGATACGAACCCGCGTTAGTGGCGTGTCTCGACGCGCATATTGCAGTTAATCGCAGAATCTGCGATGCCTATATCGCGCGCGGGGTGGATCCCAAGCGCGTGTTCCAGATTTACAATGGTGTTGATCATATAGAGTTTGACCCAGCGCGATACTCGGAGGCACAGCGTCAGCAGATCGCAGCCAAGTTAGGGCTGCCAGAAGGTCGCCGTGTCGTTACATTCATCGGACGCTTGCATCCGCAAAAACGCCCGATGGATTTTGTCGAACTAGCACGTCGTTTCAGTTCTGATCCTTCAATCATCTTCTTAATGGTGGGAGATGGCCCCCTAAGCAGCGTGGTGGATGCTGAGATTCAGCGTATTAGGTTGAACAATTTGGTGCGTCATTCGTTCTATCGCCCTAGCAGTGACATCTTTGCCGTTTCCGATGTTGTGGTTATACCCTCTGAGTACGAAGGAATGCCTATGGTACTTTTGGAGGCGCAAGCTATGGGCAAGCCCGTCGTCGCCACAGATGTTGGTAACAATCGAGAGGTGCTTGAACTGACTTATGGTGGTGTCATCGTACCGCGTATTGGTGACGTGGCAGGATTGAGTGAAGGTTTGAGTCGAATCCTTTGTACACCAGTTAACTCGGAGCAGGTACGTGCGGCGACGCTGAGACATTTCAGTCTCACAGCAATGGCGGAGGCATATCGCCAAGTTCTGGTGGGAGAGTCGAATGCCTAAGGTTTCGGTTGTGATGCCATCGTACAACCATGCGCCCTTTATTGCTGAGGCGGTTCAAAGCGTCCTGGCGCAATCGGTGAGTGATTTGGAATTGATTGTTGTGGATGATGGCTCAACCGACGAGAGTCTAAAGATCCTCACTGGTTTCACTGATCCGCGTCTCCGCGTGATCGCTCAAACGAACCAGGGCGCGCACGCGGCGCTCAATCGCGGATTGGCAGAAGCAACCGGTACCTACATTGCTCTTTTGAACTCTGACGACGCGTATCATCCTCAGCGTCTAGAGAAAATTCTTTCGGTTCTGGGAACTGATCCAGGAATCGGTTTGGCAAGTTCGTACATCGAAGTGGTTGATGCGCAAGGTAAGCCGCTAGGAGTCAAGCACGGTTATCACGATTTGGAACCGTGGCTGTTGGAATTCCCAGAATGTAGTTTCCGCGCCGGCGCCGATTTACGTGGGGCGCTTTTGACCGAAAACTATCTTGCCACCACTTCCAACTATGTTTTTGCGCGCCGTTGGTACGAACAAATCGGCGGGTTCAGACCATTGCGATACACGCACGATTGGGATTTCGCGCTACGTATGGCGCGCGTGGCGCGTCTCGTAATGGTGCCAGAGCCATTGTTACGCTATCGCGTGCATAGTCGTAATACGATTCGTGAGAATCAAGCCGCGATGATTTTCGAAATTTGTTGGATTCTGGCAGTTCATTTGCCACAGCACATGGCGGATACCTGGTTTGGTGAATTACCTTTATCGCAGCGCGTGGACCAGTTGCTCCACTCAATCTATACTTATGACTGCGACCGTGTGTTGAATGTGATGCTGCTACAAGGACTTGCGAAGAATGAGCCCGCCGCATTACAATTGCTTGAAACGAATGATTCCTCCCGAATCAAGTATTTGGAATTCATTGAACGGCATCTTTCCATTAAACCAGTGGGAAGACAAACCAATAGGAGCGGTCGTGGTTTCCTGTTTCTGGAGTTCGTAGAAAAATTCGCCAGGGGTTTATTGTAGATGTTTAACCGGATAGAGAATGTGTTACAGCTGATTGAGCCGAGTGCGCGTGTGTTGGACGTAGGTGGTGCGGCAGAGGTTTTTCCGCGTGCGAATGTGGTGATCGACATACGGCCTTATGAGTTGCGCCAGCGTAGCCATTTGGACATGCCTGAACAGTTCTCACGCGAGGACTGGTATGTAGGTGACATCTGTTTTCCCGAGATATGGAGCCATTTCAAAGATAAGGAATTCGACTTTGTCGTTTGCTCCCATGTTCTAGAAGATGTACGGGATCCGATCTTTGTTTGTTCTCAAATCCAACGCGTGGCAAAAGCTGGTTACATCGAGACTCCCTCGCGATTTCGCGAGTGCGCCAAGGTGAGCGCAAACGATACGGTGGCTGGTTGGGGACATCACCGCTGGTTGGTTGACATTGAGGATGGAACGATTGTCTTTACTCCCAAGATGCATTGGGTTCATATGTTTGACTATCTTGGAGATGCTCGCCGCCATTTCCTGCGTGATTATTTTTTCAGTTCATTGGTATTCACTGGATTGGCTCTTTTGATTATGTAGAAAGGGTTTCCAAAGGCGCCGAGTTGGAAGCAGAAAACACTTTTTATTTCTATGAGCATTACCCCTACGAGTGTCCGAAAACTTTTTACAAGGTGGTCAATGTGGCGCACAAGGGACGAACTCTCGAATGGGTGGATCAGTTCAAACTTCCTATCGAGAATGAATTGACTATCGAGCAGGCGCTGGAGCGGCATCGGCAGCGTGTCAATCTTCCACAAGAAATTCATCTCCCCCTGAGAGAGAAATTTTTCCAAGCATATTGTAGATTTAGGACATTCCTTAGCAAGGTACGATGATGAGCGCTTGGCATCGTATATCGTGATTGTGGATTTGCACTTATGAGCGCCATCAGTGTTATCATACCTTGCCACAACCGCGCGCTGGATCTAAAACGTGTGCTAGAGGCATACGATAATCAAGACACCACGGCGCCCTTTGAACTAATCGCTATAGACGATGCCTCTAGCGACGGGACTGATGCGGTGCTTCGCTCTTTCCATCCAAGGCGCTTCATTTTACGCGTAGAACGCCTTGAGAGGAATCAGGGACCTGCCGCAGCACGTAATCACGGGATTGCATTAGCCACGGCACCGTTGCTCTTGTTTACAGGCGACGATATTTGTCCAGAACCGAATCTAATTGAGGGACATTTGCAAGCCCATCGGCATCATCCCGAGTCTCGCGTTGCAATCCTTGGCCGGGTGGAGTGGGCTAAAGATATGCTGCAGAATACGCTGATGACGCATATTGACGGAATCGGCGCGCAACAGTTTAGTTACCATTATTTTCGTGATGGTGCCGAATACGATTTTCGTCACTTGTACACTTGTAACGTCTCACTCAAGCGTGACTTTTTATGCTCACTTGATCATTGGTTTGATACAGACTTTCTCTATCCGGCGTTCGAGGATGCCGAGTTAGGGTACCGTCTGGCAAGACGGGGATTGCGAATCATCTACAATGCTTCCTTGTTAGCGTACCACTATCACTACCATACTATCTGGTCATTTTCGGTGCGGCAGTATAATTGTGGTCGGATGGCGTGGCTGATTACACGCAAGCATCCCCTCGGTGTGGGACGTGTGTTGTATAAACAGTACGTGAGAGTTCTAGAACCCCTTTGGCTCCCCCATAGAATGCTAAGGTCATTCTCCTCAACGGTGGCGGATTGGCTAGAAGCGCAAGTTCTCCATTTGGCAAGTTTCTACGAGTGGACACCACACAAGTTACTCGACAATCTTTATTTGCGCACATTGGACTATTTTTACTACAAGGGACTCATTGATGGTATTTTCGAAAGGACGCCCATTGTAACGCGTCTGCGCCTGGTCCATGCGGCGCACTCACTCGTTCCTCTACTGCGCTGGTTCGTCTCTGCCGCGCACTCCGCTCATATTCCTTTTCCATACGGCAACAGCACTGAACTGCTCAAGACACTTGCCTCTTTCTGAATTCTTCTGCTTTTGTCACCCAAAGTACTTTTGCGCTATTGACCAAACTCGCCAGGGGATTTATCCTAAGGGCGGAGGTGATAAAAGTGTTCTCTCTTCGATTTATCCTATCCCTATTTCTACCTGTAATCAGTGTTTTTGCTGTAGTGCCGGCCACACAGGCAAAGTTACCCAACGGCGGACAGTTGCATGACAAGCCCGCTGTGAGTTCGGCATTGGTCAAACCGTTTCCATTTGTAAGGAATATCCAATCAAAAGTACTTTCCAATGAAAAGATACTAGCAGTGGCTCCTAATAGCCCACGTGCGCCTAATTCCACTATTATTCGTGTCCCTACGGATGTGCCTGATTTGCAATCAGCAATTAATCAGATTAACGATGGGGGAATCATCGAACTTGCGGCGGGTACCTATTATTCGCCAGAGGGTGGCTTTAGAATCAGCAATATGGGGAAGGGCTTTACCATTCGTGCCGCACCTGGGACGACAGTGTATCTGGATGGCAATGGCTCGCGTGACATCTTGCGCTTGATGAATACTGACGTTGCGCTAGGACGACCAGTCGTCTTCGAGAATTTGACTTTTCGGAATGGATTATCACAGACGGATGGAATCGCGGGGGGAGTGACTCTACACTACGCACAGGCGACGTTCAAGAACTGTGTTTTCCAGAATAACCGGGGTAATCAGCCGACTACTGGAGGAGGAGGCACGCTTGTTGCCATCTACTCAACCGCATTCTTTCTCGATTCGACCTGGAGTGGAAACTCGGCAAAGAATTATGGCGGAGGGCTTGCGGTAAATGAGCGGGCGACGGTATACGTTCACAATTCGCAATTTAACAATAATCGGACCAACCTGCCCAATCATTTGCCTCAGTCTGCCGGGGGTGGGCTCCATGTTGGTAACTCGACGGTTCGGGTCACTAACACACGTTTTGAGGGTAATCAAGCGGGGTACGTCGGCGGTGGAATGTATGCACGGGGTGATTGGACGGGAAGTGGTACCAATGTTGTCGTCATGAATAGCACCTTTGTAAATAATCAAGCGGTTCGTGATGCATCGGTGAGTTATTCCCTTCCCACAGAAGCGGGAGCGTTGCACGCGGAAGATCTGACCACAGCCAAGGTTTATAATTCCCGCTTCGTTACGAACAGCGCACACACGGGCGGCGGCGTAGTCACATACCGTGCCCACCTCGAAATTTACAATAGCATTTTTCAAGGTAATCGCGCGACAGGAATTGGTGCTGCTACAGGATTTGGCGGTGCTATTATGGCGCTTTCGAATGATACCTCCGCTGATGGGGGAACCAACAGGCGGAGTGCTTATTTGAAGGTCGAAGGATCTTTGATTCAAGGGCGATACGGTTCTGTCACTACTGTCGGGCAAACAGGCGGTGGGCTGTATGCAGTTGGAGACCTTAATAGAATGTATGGTCAGAATGGAGTGGGACAACAAGGTGATGCTGCTACAAACCGCGCAACGGTGATTATTAGAAATACAGCATTCTACGATACAGATGTCCAAGAAACAGTTGGCGCACCAGGTACCGGTGTAGGAGGAGGATTGACATTGGGCTTGGTGAATCTAACAATGGAGAACTCGATTGTTGTCAAGGCGGATGCGTTGGGGGCGACCAATAGCTCGGGCGGTGGCATGGCAATCCTCGATCAATCTTCCGCAACGATTACCAACTCGACCTTTGCGCGTAACACATCGCAGATGTTTGGTGCCGGCATCTTCGTCCAGGGCTCCGCGTTGACGATGACCGGTGGTCATTTGATCGCCAATGAGATCAGTCCGGGAGTGTCCGAACCTATTGGGACATCTTATGGCGCTGCCATCTTTGCTACACCAGATACAGGACGCAACTTGGCGGTGACTGGCACCATTCAAAATGTATTCATCAGCAGTAACATTGGTCTACCTATTTTCGATGATGATCGCACCTCCGGTCCCATCAATGATTTACGTTACAATGGTAATCAAATCTACTCTACGACCTTTGGCGATCAAATCTATACAAACAGTATAGCAGGTTATTGCTGCAAAACGGTCGCGCAGCTGAACAGTCTTGTGGTGTCGCGCTCCAATGGTACTTCGACAGATAAATCACCCAACAACGACAATGTTGCCCTTGGGAGCGCTCCAATCGTTGGCGTAATACTGGCGGTGCCGCCATCGGTCTTGGCAACAAATGCTAGCGGAGATCCTGCACCACCAACAACCAGTTATCTCGTTTATGCCTGGAGTGGTGGCTCGGCCACTTTGGATGGCTCCCCAGTATCTGACTACGCGGGATTGAGTTCTTACACATCGGCTGGAGCACATACCTTGTCGGTTGGTGGGACGTCATTCTTGGCAACGATCAACCAAGGGGTAACACCAACTATAACCGCCCAGGCGAATCCGGCACAGATTCCACAGGGTTCTACAACAACCTTAAGCTGGTCTATCACTGGCACATTCTCTGATATGGCTATTGACCAAGGAGTGGCAGTGACCGCGGTTCCTAGCGGTTCAGTACAAGTGGCACCAGTGACAACCAAAACCTATTACTTCTATGGCGTAACGCAGGAGGGAGGTGCGGTGACCTCAGTAACGGTCACTGTAACAAGTGGCAGCGGCAACAATTATAAACTTTTCCTTCCTATGATTCTGAAACCCTAGTCCCGAAGCATTCGTCTACAAATACGGCGAAGGCGATACAATTGGGCGGTGCGTTTGGCAACCCCAAAGGTATCGCCTCTTTTTTTGTATCAATTGCCGCAGTGGCGCTTGATACAACTACCTTTTTGCAAACTAGTTTAAATAGTGTATAATCTTACCAGAGATACTCTCTGGCATGAATCTCCACTACCATTTTCCTCTTCCTCCTGTTGTCCAGGTGATTGACGATACGCCGCGCGCGCGCCTGACTACGCCACAGGGCGGCAGAGTCGTTGTAGATACGCGTGTCCTTGCGCTTTGGCGACAAGCCACCCGGGATGGCTCTGGAGTAGTGAACAATGTTCACACAGAGGAAGCCTCACTGCTAGAAACCCGCGCTGCGCGTGCCTGCCTCGCCGAGGCCGGCTTGCTGATTCGAGATACCGAGACGCGCGCGCACACAACCACTCTATCGGTTGCAAGCGATGCGGTGTCCGTTATCATTGTCACCTACAATAGCACAACCTGGTTAGAATCCTGTCTGGCTTCTCTCACCTCACAGACTTGTCCTCCGCTCGAAATTATCGTCGTGGACAATGCTTCGTCCGATCATTCGGCTGATTGGGTTGCCACGCACTTTTCTGACGTCAAATTGGTTTGCTTGACTCAACAGCAATCGCTCGCACACGCGATCAATCGAGGCGTTGCCATTGCTCGTGGCGATTGTTTTCTCATCCTTAACCCAGATGTCACCCTGATGCCCGATGCCATCGCACAAATGGTTACCGTCGCGCGGGCGGAGCCGATGTGTGCCGCCGTCGCTCCCAAACTTTGTTTCTCCTGGGCGCCCGGTTTTCTCAATGGTATTGGAAATCACGTGGGCGCGTTTTCATGGGCGACAGATAACGGTTTGGGGCATCTCGATCTGGGGCAATTCGATACATGGCGCGAGATTCCTTCAGCGTGCTTTGCTGCCGCTCTTGTCTCGCGCGTGGTTTGGGAAAAAGTCGGCGCGCTTGACGAAGGGTTTCCGCTTTACTATGAGGACATTGAGTGGTGCTACCGCGCGCGCCTGTTTGGATACACTGTCCGCACCGCGCCCCAAGCCATCGTTTATCACGCGTTCGGTGCGCGCGTTCCGACCGGGGATGAGCGCGGAATGTCCCCGCAAAAATTGCGGAACGTCATTTACGGTCGCCTGCGTTTTGCTGTCAAACTTCTCCGTCCTCTGTTCCTCGCGCGTTTTGTATCGGCTTATGCCATCGAAGACTGCTGCAGATTCCTTTTCGCCTTGCTGCGTTTGGACGCGCACACAGCACGCGCGTACTGTGACGCGTGGTACGATTTTCTGCGGGGATTACCCGCGTTGCTACTTGAGCGCAAAGTGATTCAAGCGCGACGTGTGCGGACAGACCGCGAACTCTTCGATTTGCAGAAGAAAATTCCCGCGCCGTTGATCTGGCATGGCTTGCCAGAGTTGACATGGGACATCATACGGAATCATTATTCGCCGCTGATTCTCGCCGGCGAGACGCGCCCACTGCCCGAGTTTGCCGATGTGGATATGGAAAAGGCGCGGCGAGAATTCGTGGCACAGGGTCTGCTTGCGCGCGCGTATTCGATTTGGCGTACCGAAGGTTTACGCGTTTTGTTGCACCGCCTGGGACGATACCTCCAATGGCGGCTTGCCCTCATCTGATGGAAGACAAAAGATAATGCGCCTCGGCATAGACGTTACCGCACTGCCGCCGCAGCCATTCGGCGCGGCGAATTACATCATCCATCTTGTTCAGGCATTGTTGCGCGTGGATACGACGAACGAGTACGTTATTTTCTCCAAGCCACGCCACGCGCCTCTTTTTGACGCGATCCGCGCGCAAATCGTCCTCTCGGCATTCGATTCACCTTTGCTTCGCGTACTATGGGAGCAAACCGCACTGCCAATACTCGCGCGACAACATCGGCTGGATGTGCTCCATTCACCGCACTACACAATGCCGCTGGCCAAGCCCTGTCGTTCTGTTGTCACGATTCACGATTTGACTTTTTTCCTCTATCCCCAGATGCATCTACTCTACAAACGCCTCTTTTTTCGTACGATGATGCGTCTTGCCACGTACCACGCCGACGCGCTGATTGCCATCTCGCACAGTACGCGCGCGGATATGCTAAAGATTTTACACGCATCGCCAGACAAGATTCGGGTGATTCATTACGGTCTTGCTTCCCACTTTCAACCGGTCAGTGATTCGCGCGTGCTTGATACATTTTGTCGGCAATACAATGTGCCACGTCCATTCATTTTGTATGTCGGCAACTTGGAACCGCGCAAAAATTTGCCCCTCCTCGTACGCGCGTTCGCACGCTTGGTTCACAACGGTATCCCTCATTCACTCGTACTGGCGGGCACGCGCGGCTGGAACGACAACGCCATCTTCACGACGATTGAGGAACTTGGGTTGAACGCGCGCATTCTTTTTCCCGGCTACATTTCCCAGGCCGAATTACCAATGCTCTACAGTGCCGCAGATCTGTTTGTCTATCCCTCACTCTACGAAGGCTTTGGCTTGCCTGTGCTCGAGGCAATGGCATGCGGCGTGCCTGTCATCACCTCCGCTGTTTCCTCTATGCCCGAAGTCGCTGGTGACGTCGCT
The DNA here is from genome assembly GCA_034435315.1 of Anaerolineae bacterium. GTDB lineage: Bacteria > Chloroflexota > Anaerolineae > UBA4142 > UBA4142 > VGOB01. Next base: position 16,034 of record DAOTYB010000072.1, read on the forward strand.
ATCCTCATCGCACCGGACGATGTGGATGCGCTTGCCAGTGCGATGCAACGCGTTTTGACAGATCGCGCGCTACATGCTACACTCGGCGCTAAAGGTCTGGCGCGCGCACGAATGTTCTCGTGGGAGCGCACGGCTCAAGCGACTCTCGATGTCTATACGCGCGTTGCCCAACACCAATGACACTCGACCTCTCTATCTGCATCCCCACCCTCCAGGCAAAAGATATGCTGCGCGAGTGCTTGCGCTCCATCTACGCGCATACGCACTGCGCCTTTGAAATCATCGTCGTGGATAATGCCTCGCGCGATGGCACCGTCGAGATGCTGCGCGACGAGTTCCCGGCAGTACGCGTCATCGTGAACGCGACCAATGTCGGCTTTGCGCGGGCAATCAATCAAGCCCTGCGCGCAAGTACTGGACGTTATGCCCTTTTGCTGAACAACGACACGCTCGTCTTGCCCGACGCGCTGGATCGTCTGGTGGCGTTTGCCGATGCACATCCCGAAATCGGTATTTGCGGACCCAAAATTTTGAATCGCGATGGCACACTCCAGAAACAATGCCGGCGGAGTTTTGCGACTCCCTGGGATTTGTTCTGCTATTTTTCCGGCTTGTCCACGCTTTTCCCGCGCAGCCCTCTGTTTGCGCGCTATTTGATGACCTATCGTGATGAAAACGAAACACATCCTGCCGATGCTGTCTCTGGCGCGTGTATGCTGATTCGTCGCGCGGTCATCGAGCAGATCGGTTTGCTCGATGAACAATTTTTTGCCTATCAGGAGGACACCGACTATTGCTTTCGCGCCAAACGCGCGGGCTGGCAGGTGTACTACTATCCTCAAGCACAGATCATTCACTATGGCGGATATGGCGGCTCGCGCGCCCAACCCTATCGTTCCATCTGGGAATGGCATCGCTCGTACTTTTTCTACTATCGCAAGCATCTTGCCGCGCGTTACTTTTTTCTGTTCAACTGGTTCTACTATCTCGTGATGGTGATCAAACTGCTGAGTGCGCTGGTCATCAATCTCTTTCGCCGCGAGAAATTTGCTGGCAGCCGCAAACCCTGAGTGGCTTGATCCTGTGCTACTGTGGACGTTTCCACACGTGTAACGTCACACAACTCAGCCAACTGACGAGCGTACCTTCAACGGCATGCAATTCGCCAATGTCGAATAGTGCCAGTCCCGCCATCTCTGCCAGCACGTGCCCCAGAAAAAATCCTGAAACACTCGCGAGCGCATAGCCAATCAGCCGCAACCAGCCACGCCCAAAGATCACATAGAACACCAGCCCGTAGAGTGTGCCCAGTACAAGCCCCAAAACGATCGTTGGAGACATTGTGCTATTCAATTATTCCCCCACCCAGACACACATCGTCATTGTAGAAGACGACGGCCTGGCCCGGCGTAATGTCGCGTAGCGGTGTATCGAAGACAACGCGCGCGCGCGCCGTGTCCAGCGCGACCACACGTGCGGGAACAGGGCGCGCGCGATAACGAATTTGAGCCGCCACATCAATTTCCCCGCGCGGCGGTTCGCCGGCAATCCAGTTCACTTCGGTAGCGACGAGGTCGCGCCTCCCCAGTTCATCCGCGCGTCCCACAATCACGCGATTGTGTTCTACGTCGAGCGCAATCACGAACAACGGCTCGCCCACCGCGATGCCCAGCCCCTTGCGTTGACCAATCGTGTAATTAGCCAGTCCGTTATGTTGCCCCAGGACCCTGCCACGTGTATCCACTATCTCACCGGAGACAAAAGCGTGGGGTACGCGGCGGCGTAGAAACTCGCGATAATCTCCGTCCGACACAAAGCACAGGTCTTGACTTTCGACTTTTTCCGAGACGCGCAAATCGAACCGGCGCGCGAGCGCGCGCGTTTCGTCTTTGGTAAGGTCACCGAGGGGAAACATCACGCGCGCCAGTTGCTCTTGCGTGAGCAGGCACAGCGCGTACGATTGATCCTTGGTGCGGTCGCGCCCGCGCAGTAACTCGAACTTGCCGGCGCGCTGGCGCACGCGCGCATAATGCCCGGTCGCCAGATAGTCGGCGCCGAACGCGCGCGCCTTGTCGAGCAAGATGCCGAACTTGAGATGGCGATTGCATTGCAAACACGGATTCGGTGTGATGCCGCGCATGTAGCCGCTGACGAAATAATCTACTACGCGGGTTTTGAAAGCGTCTTCAAAGTTGAGGAGGTAAAACGGAATGCCAAGTTTAGCGCACACCGCGCGCGCATCAGCAACCGCGCTGGGAGAACAACAACGATTTTCACTCACGGGCGCGGTGATTGCCAGCGGCGGTGGTTCGCTCCACAGCCGCAGCATAATCCCGATGACACGATAGCCGCGCTCGACCAGCAGCGCGGCTACGGTTGAACTATCTACACCGCCGCTCATCGCGACGACGACAGTTGGAGCGTGACTCATCCGATTCCCGGTAATTTCAACTCGTCCGCGCGATGGCACGCGACAAAGTGATTGGGAGTGATTTCGCGAAACACCGGTGGCTCCCGGCGACACACGTCCTCGGCAAACTCGCAGCGCGGATGAAAATAACAACCCGCAGGTGGATTCGCAGGACTCGGCACTTCGCCTTTCAATTCCACGCTGCCGGTCTTGATGCGCGGATCGGCAACGGGCACAGCCGCCATCAACGCGGCGGTGTACGGATGCCTGGGCGAGGCGTACAGTTCGAGAGTGTTTGCCATCTCGACGAGTTTGCCCACATACATCACCGCAACGCGATCGCAAATGTGCCGCACCACACTCAGGTTGTGCGCGACGAACAGGTAGGTGAGATTCAAGCGTTTTTGCAAATCGAGCATCAAGTTCAAAATTTGCGCTTGTACCGATACGTCGAGCGCGGAGACCGGTTCATCGGCGACGACGAGGCGCGGATTCACCGAGAGGGCGCGCGCAATGCCGATGCGTTGACGCTGCCCGCCACTGAACGCATGCGGATAGCGTTGCATATACTCGGGACGCAAACCGACCAGACGTAACAACTCGGCTACGCGTTCGACGCGTTGCTTGCGATCCGTCATCCCGTTCACGTAGAGCGGTTCACCCACAATATCGAACAGGGTCATTCGGGGATTGAGCGAGCCGTAGGGGTCTTGAAAAATCATTTGCATCTGCGGACGCAGCGGACGCAACTCGGCGCGCGAGAGTCTGGCTAAATCTACCGTGTTGCCATCTTTCGTGCGAAACAGAATCGCGCCGCTGGTCGGAACGTGCGCGCGCAAAATGCAGCGCGCCACCGTCGTCTTGCCGCAACCGCTTTCACCGACCAAGCCCAGCGTCTCGCCTTCGTTGATGAAAAAACTTATATCATCCACCGCGCGCACATAGCCGACCGTTTTGCGGAAGAATCCTTTGCGAATCGGAAAATATTTTTTGAGGTTCTTGACCTGGAGTAGTGTGGTCGTTGAATCGTTGGTTCGTTGGTTCGTTGAGTGATTCGTCACGCTGAAACCTCCGCGTCGTGGTACAAAAAGCAACTGACGAATTGCTTTTCGCCGCTGGGTTGCAAGGCAGGGGTGCGCACATCACATTTTCCCGGCATCGCTTTTTCACAGCGGGGATGAAACGGACAGCCGCGCGGTTTATTGAACGGGTGTGGAATCGAACCGCTAATCGTCGGCAGGTTGACGCGCGGAGTCATTCGAATCGTTGGGATCGAACGCAACAGCGCTTGAGTGTAGGGGTGCTGGGGTGCGTGAAAAATATCATCCACCGGTCCTTGTTCCATCATCAAGCCCAGATACATCACCATCACGTACTCTGCCATCTGCGCGATGACACCCAGATCGTGGGTAATGAAAATGATGGCGGTGTTACGTTGTTCTTGCAGACGTCGCAACAGGCGCAACACTTGCGCTTGCGTCGTCACATCCACGGCGGTCGTCGGTTCATCGGCGATGAGAAGGCGCGGGTTGCACGACAGTGCCATTGCGATCATCGCGCGCTGGCGCAACCCGCCGGAGAGTTGCCACGAATATTCGTCGAGCCGCTGTTCGGGCATCGGAATGCCCACGTCTTTGAACATCTGGAGCGCGATGGCGCGCGCCTCGCGCTGGCTCACTTTTTGATGCAACAGGATCGCTTCGATGACCTGATCGCCAACCGTATGCACAGGGCTGAACGCCGCCATCGGTTCTTGCGGAATCAGGGCGATCTCCGCGCCGCGAATATCGCGCATCGTTTGTCCGTTGGCATCCAGTTTCACCAGATCAACAGTCTCCAGCACGCCATTCTGCTTTTGCCGATGAAGCAAAATCTGCCCACCCACGATTCTTCCCGGCGGCTCGACGATGCGCAGAATCGCTTTCATCGTCACACTCTTGCCACACCCGCTTTCGCCGACGATGCCAAACACCTGACCGGGATACACATCGAAGGAGACACCGTCCACGGCTTTGACGATGCCTTCATCCATAAAGAAATACGTTTTGAGGTCGCGCACGGAGAGGAGAGGGGTTGCTGTCATTAGTATTACCTTCTTTAATGCCCGTACGGATCCGCCGCGTCGCGCAAGCCATCGCCGACCAGATTGAACGCCAGCACGGCGACAATCACAAATACGCCCGGAATCAACAGCCACGGCGCCTGGGCAATCGTTTGAATATTTTGCGCTTCTTGCAACAAGACGCCCCAACTAATCGCGGGTGGACGAATTCCCAGGCCGAGGAAACTGAGCGAAGTTTCGCTCACAATCATCACCGGAATGGCGAGCGTACTGGTGGCAATGATATGACTCATAAACGCGGGTACCATATGCCGCAAAATGATGCGGGCACGACTACACCCGGCGAGTTCCGCCGCGAGGACAAAATCCTCCTCGCGCAGCGACAAAAATCGCCCGCGCACTTCGCGTCCGAGCGTCGTCCAACCGATGAATGCGAGAATGATCGTAATCGCAAAAAAGACCTGATCGGGACGCCAATCCTGCGGCAGCGCGGCGGTCATCGCCAGCCAGATCGGAATCGTGGGAAGCGATTGGAGCAATTCGATGAGGCGTTGAATGATGAGATCGGGCCAACCGCCAAAATAGCCCGAAATGCCGCCGAGCACAACGCCCAAAATCACGCTCAGCAACACCGAGACCAGCCCCACCGTCATCGAGGTACGCGTGCCGTACATTATCCGCGACCATTGATCGCGTCCCAGGCGGTCTGTGCCCAGCAGATAGAGCCGATCTTCGGATTTTGGATCCGCCGTGCCAATCAAATGGATGTTGGTTTCAAAGAGACCGAGCACCTTGTAGGAAAAGCCCGGCGCGAACAAGCGCAGCGGTATTTTGCGCGACTCGTCCACGCGCCACTCCATTCGTAGCGTCACCGGGTTACGTTTTCCTACCACGGCATACACCCAGGGCGAGAAACTTGTCCCATCGAACAGATGAATCCTTTGCGCGGGGATGAACGCCAGACGCGCTTCGGTCGCTTCGGGGTCTTGCGTGGCAAAGAAATCGGGCACGAGCACGATGAGGTAAAAGCCAATCAGCACGAACGCGCTCAGCACCGCCAGTTTGTTTTTGCGAAAACGCCACCATACCAATTTCCAATTCGAGGCAACCGACACACGCTCTTCGGCTTTGGAGGCCAACACCGCGCCAGGCGTTTCCTCCGTTGCCGCACCATTGTTCATTTGCTCATTCGTCCTTCGTCCTTCATCCTTCGTCATTCGTCCTTCGTCCTTCGTCATTCGTCCTTCGTCCTTCGTCATTCGTCCTTCGTCCTTCGTCATCCGTCCTTCGTCACTCATTCCTCCATCCGTATGCGCGGATCCAACAGGGCAAGCAAAATATCGGAGAGGAGCGTGCCGATGATGGTGAGAAAGCAATAGATGAGCAAGATGCTCCCCGCAAGATACATATCCTGCTGGGTCAAGGCACGCAAGAGGAGCGGTCCGATGTTCGGCAAGTTCATCACGGTCGCGACAATCAGCGAACCGGAGAACAACTGTGGCAAGTACCATCCAATCGTACTCACCAGCGGATTGATGGCAAGGCGCACCGGGTACTTGAGCACCAACTTCCACTCGGAGAGTCCTTTGGCGCGCGCGGTGATGACGTACGGCTTGTTCAACTCATCGAGCAAATTGGCGCGCATCACGCGCGTCAGGCGCGCCGTACCGGCAATGCCCAGCACCAGCGCCGGTAGCCAGATATGCTTGAGCAAATCCACCACGCGCTCCAGACTCCACGGGGCTTGAACGTATTCGGGTGAGAACAAGCCGGTGATACTGATGCCAAAGTAGGCAAACGCAATCCACATCAGCACCAGCGCCAGCATAAAGTTGGGTATGGCGACACCGATGTAATTCAGGACGGTGAAAAAATAATCGAGCAGAGAATTTTGATGGGTGGCTGAATAAATGCCCGCTGGAATGGCAATGATCCATGTAATCGCAAAGGCAAAGAGCGCGAGCGCGATCGTCAAGACCAATCGCTCGCCAATCAGTTCGGCGTTCGGGCGTTGATACTCGAGCGACAATCCCAGATCGCCTTTTGCCAGGCTTTCCATCCAGCGCAGATATTGGATGTAAAAGGGCTGATCAAGCCCAAACTGTCGCTTGAGTGCTTCCACTTGTTCTATGCTGATGGAAGATCCACTCGAAGCCAGATTGGCAAGGTAACTGGTCAAAAAGTCGCCCGGGGGTGCTTGCACTAACCAAAAGACGATGATGGAGAATAACAGCAAAAGAAACGGCAAGATCAACAAACGTTGCACGATAAAGCGAAGCACGTTCACCTCACCTGACAGGGAGAGGGGGAGACAAGGCGATGGTGCTCCTTGTCTCCCTGTCACCCACGCTTACTTTTTATAGTACCATGTTTCGGGGCGGAGATTGCCCGGGGTGCGGAGGGGCCAGTCTTTGGTGACGTTCTTGGGGATGTTGCGCATATTCGCGTTGATGACCGCCACGCCCTGATCAATCGCCGTCAAGCCGACGGTGCCGATCTCGACCATATTGTCCACCCAGATCTTGAAGATTTCCTGAGCGATCTTGGCTTGTTCATCGGGACCGACGGTCTTGGCGCGATCAATCAACTCGACCAGTTTCTTGATGTAATCGGGCGGCTCGACCCCTTCCTTACCACCGGTGCGATACCAATCGTACCAGCGCGGACCATAGGTGAGGTTACCATAGATGCCGCTACGCACATCGTACTTGGTGGCACCGGTGAACGGAAAGCCGGCGGTGTCCTGATTCCAGATCTCGGCGATCAGGTCGTTCGATTCGCGCAGCGAGAAATGCAACGCGCGATCGCGCACCTGGACGGTGGTCTTGACGCCGACGCGTTCAAAATCTCGGGCGATCAACTGCGCTGAATCGGGACCAAAGCCCAACGCCTGGATACAAGAGATTTCGATGACGAGGCGCTTGCCACTGGGCAACAGACGGAACCCTTCGGCATCTTTCTTATCCAGACCGATCTTGTCGAGCATCTGGCCAGCGAGCGTGGGATTGTACTCGGTGTACTTGTAGGCGTACTCATCGCCCGGATAGTACGGATGCCCTTTCTTGGCAACGGGTTGGCGGGGTTCGCCTGTGCCGAGGAACACAGATTCTTGGATCTGTTTACGATTGATGGCGTACGACATCGCGATGCGGAAATCTTTGTTCGCCAGGACTTTGCCGAGTTCGGGGTCTTTGGCGTAGGTTTGATTGAACGTTACATTTGCATCCGCACCGCCCAGACTCGACCACAGTTGCACGACGTACTTTTTGTCCTTTTGCTCACGCTCTTTCAGGACAGGAAAGTTCGCCAGTGCGATGTGACGTTCTTGTTGATCGAGTTCGCCCGCAATCGCCGCCAGGTTCAACGACGCGGCATCGGCAAAGAACTTGACCTGAATTTCGTCAAAGTACGGTAGTTGATTGCCGGCTTTATCCACGCCCATAAAGTACGGGTTGCGCTTGAGGACGAACAACGCATCGCTCATCCGACCATCGGCAATCCACGCTGCCAGGCCCGGACGATTCGGTGTGGTGAACGGACTGACCTTGTCGAGGAACAGTTCGACCCACGTCTTGAACTTGGCATCGGCAACCAACTTGTCGAGCGTGGCTTTATCGGCGTACGCCGCGTGGAACTGCTTTAACCAGTGAGCGGGCAGGTGCACCGGGATGTTGCGATCGCCCCAGTCCTTGTTGGCAAGTTCAAGCAAGAAGGTGGTGTTGGGTTCTTTGTAGATCCATTGCACTGTCACCGCATCCACTTGCTTGACTTCAACGAGCGAGCCATCCTTGTTCTTCATCCACGTCGGAATCGAAGGAGTAATGTCTTTGTTCTGGAGCACATCCTTGTACCAGAACATAATGTCATCGGTCGTGAAGGGCTTGCCATCCGACCACTTGCTCCCCTCGCGCAGTTTCACAGTCCACGTTCTGAAATCTGCCGATGAGGTGACACTCTCGGCATAGTGCATCTCCACTTTGCTGCCATCCGGCGAAAAGCGGACCAGCGCGTCGTAAACAATGCGGTTGAGTCCGTTAAAGTCACCGGGACCAAGGAAACCGCGCCGCCATACACCGCCATGCACACCGATTTCATCCGCTTCCATCACCAGCGGATTCTTGGGCAGGCGTTGTTCGACGGGGGGCAGTTTTCCGGCTTTGACTTGCTCTGCCAGCATCGGCGCTTCGGTGTACTTGGGTGCCGGTGGCTTGGTCGGTTCCGGCGGTTTCGTGGGTGCAGGCGCCGTCGTCGCTGTGGGTGCCGGTGGCTTGGTCGGTTCCGGCGCTTTGGTCGGCGGGAGTGGTGTGGCTGTTGGCGCCGGCGCGCATGCGACGATGAGTGCCAACACTGTCACGAGACTGACCAGCATCAGCAAGCGTTGCTTGTTCATTTTTTCTCCTCCTTTGAGAAATAGTGTTTGCGTGTTGCGCGTTCAGTTGTACATCGCACATTCCACGCATCACGTTTCACGTTTCACCCATCTTGTTTTGTGTTTGACGTTCTCGGTTGGTATGCCCTCACCTCCTTTCTTCATGCTTCAATCGCAATGCGAAACGTCACTGTTCCACCATCGGTATATTTTTGCGGATCGAGGCACTGCACATACGCCGCGCCATCTTTCCCGGCGATACCCAACTCACTGGGGGCAATGCCGCGACTCAACGCCACATAGTACGGACTGAGCGATTGCAATGCATGCAGGCACACGACGCTGTCACAAACGAGTTTAAATCCATCCTCGATGGTCAACACATCGCCCACGCGATACACCGGGCACTTACCCTGCACCTCCACTACCCGCATCTGTAACCGACGCACTGCCATCCCCAATCTCCAATCTCTAATCTCTACTCAATTCCTCCAACACCTTGACACAATAAATCAACGCGCGCGCCAGATGAAACGGGTCTTTGACCGGCAATGCCACCGTCGCGTTCACCTTGTTGCCGCGCCGATCCAGATTTTGAATCCACTCGCCGTACTGCGGCACCGGAAAATGCGCGAACGCGTATGCGTGAACGCGCTGGAACCACTCGAGGCACCATTGTTCGCGCGAAATCGAGTACGCGAGCAATAGCGCGTACAACGCTTCGGTGTGGGGCCACCAGATTTTCATCTCCCACTTGTCTGCCCAAAACGATCCTTCCGCGTCGCGCGCGAGGAAAATGCCGCCGTACTCTTCATCCCAGCCCAGTTCGATGTGCCACCGCATCGCCTCAATCGCCTGACGAATGCGCGCGTGGTCGTTGACACGCTGGAAGATGTGAATCATAAACCACATTGATTCGAGGGCGTGACCGGGATTCACCACGCGCCCCGGCGGCGCGTCGAGCAAGGCGCCGTCCAGGCGCGTAAACTCGTACAGCCGTTTGTGTTCGGGACGCAAAAAGACGTTCATCACCTGATTCGCGTGCGTCAAGCCCGCGCGCCAGATGGTCGCATCGTTCAGCGCGTCGCCCAGTTCGGTGAAAGCGAGCGAAAAGATCATCGAGATACCGTGCGCCTGTGCGCCGGGCGGAATCGGCAGCGGCGCAGTGCCGTATGAACCCGGCTGCGCCAGACGCTGTTGCACGTTCGCGTACGTCGCGCGCGCGATGTGGAGCGCGTCCGCATCGCCGGTCGCGCGCGCAAACTCGGTCAAGCCGTAGATCGCAAAGCCATCGGTGTAGATGCTCGTCGCGCCTTGCAGATGCTTGCCGTGTTTGTCAACGAGAAAAACCCAGTTGCCGTTTTCGTCGCGTCCGTACTGTCTGGCGAAATTGTAAATGTGCCGTGCAATATCCAACCACGCTTGCCTGCGTTCGATTTTATTGCACAACGCGGAAAAAGTCCAGATGGCGCGCAATTGCGACCACATATACTTGTCGTCGCTCAGCACGCGCCCATCGTCCGAGATGCATGTGCAAATGCCGCCGTGCTGCCAATCCACACCGTACTTGATCCAGAACGGAATCGTGCGGTCCAGTAGTTCGGCGCGATAGTGGGTGAGGAGAGAGGCAAAATCGGGTTGCATAGCGTATATTCGTAGTGCGTGATGCGTGATGCGTGAACATAAAATACGCACTACGCAACACGAACTACGTTTCACGCATCACGCTTCACGGTATCAAAATCCCACCCTTGCGCCGCGCACACCGCGCGCACATGTGCGTCCCACGTCGGCTCGTCTTTGGGTTTACCACCTACGAAACAATCTACACTCAGGTAACGCAGAGGACGATCGCCGTCGCAAAAGATGCGATGATAGGTATGAGGTGGAATGCGTACCACATCGCCGGGCTGAACGGCGTAACGTTCCGCGCTCTCACCGATTTGAAGCAAACCACGTCCTTCCAGCACGTAAAAGATTTGCTCCGTGTCGTGATGAACGTGGAGCGGCGGTGCTTCGCCGGGTTCCAGCACGACGATGAACACTTCGGAGGTTTCTGCTTCCGCGCGATCCATCACCAGTTCGTTGACGTGCGTTGGAAAACGATAGCGCGTGGTGTTTTGGGTGCTAAAGACGTATTGCATTGCGCCTCACTTGACCAAAGACGGGCGACCGATGACCGGCGACGGTCAACGGGCACCGGTCGCTTTGACCACCGACTCAATCGTCTCTGCGGGTGTGCCGGGGCTAACGCCGCCGCCTGCCGAAAGAATCAAGCCGCGTCCGTTCGTCTTGCGGATACATTCGCGCGCCCACGCTTCGGCTTGCGCGGGCGTTCCGCGCACCATCACATCGAGCGTTGGCACATTGCCCATCAGCGCGATGCGCGGCATTTTGGCTTGCACGTCGGCAATATCCATCTCGTGGCTAAAGTTGAACACATCGAATCCCAGGGTAGCGAGTGATTCGAGCAAGCGCGGGCAAGGCGTATCGTTGTGATAGACACGAATGAGACCGCGAAATTCGCCAAAGATGCGCGAAAAATACGGTCGCGCAAATTGCTCGAACAGTTTGGGCGAGAGCATTCCGACAATGTCGTCCAGCACGAGGAGGCCTTCGGGCGCGCGCAAGACCGATAGTTGCGCACGCAACCACGCGATAATCGTCGTCGTGATCGTGTCGAGCAAACGCGCGTACGATTCAGGTTCGGTTTTCAAGCCGATGAGCAACTCGGTGATACCCACAAGCCATCCTGCCACCGCGAGCGGTCCGCGCGCGGCAACCATTTTGATATTCAATCCTTCGGGCAACAAACGTTTTTCCGCATCCGCGTAGCGTTGCAAGACGAGTGGCATCAAGCCGTGCTTGTACGGATCGGCAGGTTCAAACTGCAATAGCGTTGCCAGTCCGCCGGGCACATGCTCGATGGAGGGGGCTTGATCGTGGTGCCACACGATTCGTGCGCCAAACACGGAGGGTTCCGCCGCCATTCCGTACTCGATCCAGAAACCAGGAATCCATGCGATTTCCGGAAAACGCTCGCGCAGTGCGAGGTTGACGCGTAACCATTCATCGAGACGCAAAAAGTAATCCAGCGTGTCAATACCGAAAAAGCCGGGAATCCAGGGGCTGTCCACGATGAAGGCAACAGGAATTTTGTCGGCGACACCACCGCGCGCCACCGTAGCGAAGCGTTCCCAGGGGGTCATTGTCTCTCCATCTACAATCTATCGAGTATCCGTGCTAAGATGCTTGTGCTCGCCAGGCATCGTTGTTGGCAGGTGCGGTGGACTCGCGTACAATCAACGCCGTCTCCAAGAGCGTGTAGCCTTCTTCGGGAGGTGGGCGACCTTGAGTCATGCGATGCAGAACCTGGACCGCCATTCGCCCCATCCGATACTTGGGTTGAGAAATCGTCGTGAGGGGCGGATTCGCGTGCGCCGCAATCGCAATGTCGTCTGTGCCCACCACAGAAATATCTTCGGGTACGCGCAAATGGTGCGCGCGAATCGCATGCAACACGCCGAGTGCCATCATATCGTTGTAGGCGATCACTGCCGTCGGGCGTTCGCGGGGCGGAAGCGCGAGGAGTGCGCTCATGGCTTGAAACCCGCCGTCCACATTCGGGCTGCTGGCAGGACACCATTCAGGGCGCAAAGTCAAACCGGCTTCGCCGAGCGCGCGTTCCATGCCGCGTCGGCGCGCTTGGGATTGTTCGGATTTGTAGGGACCCGAAAGAAACGCGATGCGCGTGTGATGCAAATCGAGCAGATGCCGCGTGGCGCGCCACGCGCCACCTTCCATATCGGTCAGGATGCACGCGACCTGCGGAGAGTGCACCGCGCGATTGATTAACACCATCGGAATCGTCAGTTGTTGACAGAATGCCAACAACTCGGGCGACGGCAGACGCGAGCCGCTCAGGATGATGCCGCGCAAGGGCTGGGTTGCAAACATTCGCAGTAATTGTTGCTCTCGTTGCGGCTCTTCGTTTGAATCGTACAGAATCGGCATATAGCCAAACAGGGTTGCTTCGTCCTGGATGCCGCGCGTCATCTCGGCAAAAAATGGATTGAGGATATCGGGGATCAATAACGCAATGGCATTCTCGATGGCGCGCCGCGTCCCGCGGCCTGCCGACGGGACATAACCCAGTTCGTTGATGGCGGCAAGGACGCGCGCGCGAACACCATCGCGGACAGGGGCGGTGTTATTCAACACACGCGAAACAGTTGCGGGGGAAACACCAGCGCGTTGCGCTACGCTCAGCAAACTGGGACGGGGCTTGCGTGCATCCACTTTGACGCCTTTTTCAGAAAGAAAGTCAGAAATTGCGATTTCTTTCAGAAAAGAATATACTATGTTTCGGAAAAGATGTCAAAATCAAGACCGAAGACGGAAGACTGATGACGGCATCAACACATCCGTCTTCTGTCCTCTGTCTACGATGAGGATTCCAAAATGTCACTGGGTTTTGCGATCATCGGCGTTGGCAACATTGCGCCGATTCACGCCACTGCGATTCAACACACACCCGACGCGCAACTCGTCGTGGTGTGTACACGCGACGAGTCGCGCGGGCGCGCGTTCGTCGAAAAATTCGGCGGCGCGTACGTCGCCGATTATCGCGCCGTGCTTGCGCGCGACGATGTGGACGTCGTTGTTATATGCACGCCGCACGATTTGCACGCGCCGATGACGCTCGACGCGGCGCGCGCTCACAAACACATCCTCGTCGAAAAACCGATGGCGCGCAATGTCGCCGAATGTGACGCGATGATTGACGCGGCACAGCGCGCCGGCGTCACGCTCGGCGTCGTTTTTCAAATGCGCTTTGATCCACTCGTTTCCAATCTCCAATCTCTCATCGCGCACTCTCTCGGACGCCTTCTCTGGGTTAGCGCCACGGTCTTGTGGTATCGCACCGATGCGTACTATCGCAGCGCAGCGTGGCGTGGCACGCGCGAACACGAAGGCGGTGGCGTGCTCATCAATCAGGCGATTCACATGATTGACTTGATGTTGCATCTTACAGGAATGCCAACGCGCGTCACCGCGCAAACGCGCACACTGAATCACGCCATCGAAGTCGAAGATGCCGCGCTTGCGATTCTGGAATACGCGGACAATCGGCTGGGCTTGATTCAAGCAACGGTCGCTGCGTACCCCGGCTATCCCGAACGACTCGAAATTGTCGGCGCGCGCGGTAGCGCGATCTATCATCGCGGCGAGGCGCGCCTGGAGTGGCACATCAGCGAACCGCGCGACGATGGCGAAGCGCGCGGCGCCAAGAGCAGTGGCGCGTCCGCGCCGATGGACATTAGCGCAGCGGGGCACATCGCGCAGTACCACGATTTTGTCGCGGCGATTCGCGAACGGCGCGCGCCGCGCGTGGACGGGCACGAAGGGCGCAAGAGCATCGCCGTCGTAGAGGCGATTTATCGTTCCGCGCGCGAGCGAACAACGATTAGTGTTGAATGACCAACTTCTTGCCGGTATGCTGTTTTTGGATAGAATGCAAGTAACTCGCTCCCCGATCGGACAAGTTGGATGAATCAGACAAGGCAATTCAAAGAAAAACCTGAACCGAAAGTCGTGATTCTAAACAAAGATAGATTGCTTCAGGTTCTGGATGAGACGCTTGACACGATTACTTTCGCCGAAGTCAAGACGAGGATTGCCACATTAAAGCAAGCCCTAAGCGATTCGAGGGCAGATACACTTGGGGTTGTCAACATAGATGCGAACGGTGATACCGTCTTGATACGTCGCGATGTGCTGTTAGGCGATCTGGATCAGATTCTTGAAGCGCAGACGCTTGAGCGCGCCCGATATTATCTGCAACGCCTCAAGACGAGTATCGTTGAAATCAAGACGAGCAAGATTAATGATATCAATTTGCGCCGCTGGAAAGAGTATGACGAAATTCTAACGGATAGTCTCTGGATATTACAGAAAAGAGATTCTTCGGGTGCTCACGTAGCGGAATATTGGGGCAATTTTATTCCCCAGATTCCGCATCAAATGATGCTTCGCTATACCAAGAAATACGACTGGGTCCTTGATCCGTTTGTGGGAAGTGGCACGACTCTTATCGAATGTCGAAGATTGGGACGAAATGGAATTGGTATCGAGTTGAATCCACAGGTTGCGCAACGTGCCCAGGTACTCGTTGCACGCGAACAGAATAGAGAGAACGTCACAACCACGATTGTTGTTGGTGACAGCCGTACAGTGGATGTTCAAAACATTTTGTCGCAACATGGGATTCGGCGTGTGCAACTGCTGGTAATGCACCCTCCTTACCACGATATTATCAAGTTTTCCGATGATCCCCGTGATTTGTCTAATGCCAAAACACCGGAAGAATTTTTGCGGATGTTTGGACAATGTGTAGACAATGTTACACCATACTTGGAAAAAGGGAGATACTGTGTCTTGGTGATTGGTGACAAATATTCCAAAGGTGAGTGGATCCCTCTCGGCTTTTGGTGTATGAACGAGGTCTTGAAAAGAAATTATGTGTTAAAAGCCATCGTCGTCAAAAATTTTGAGGAGACACGTGCCAAGAGGAATCAACAAGAACTGTGGCGCTACCGTGCGTTGGTCGGCGGATTCTATGTCTTCAAACACGAGTATGTGATGGTGTTCAAAAAGAAATGAATAGGCAAGGAAAGAAACCATGCCCTTCTACAGTCAAAAGCAGGTGCTTAACCTGAAACTGAGTTCCATTCCAGCGCCCAAACTGGCTAAACTCGCAGACGAGTTGGGTGTTGCGCGTCAACGTTCCGCAGCAGAAACCATCAAGAGGATTCTGGCGGCGCAGCCCAGCGACACAACAATCAATCGTTTCATTAGACAAGAATACATACAAAAGATACAGACCCGACGACAACTTATCTCTGATACAGACTTGAAGCAGGAGCTGGCTCGAGTCGAAACTTTTTCATGGGGCATTGAACAGGGACAGATTGATCGCAAGATTCAGACTGAGTACGTTCGTCGAATCGTCAGGTACGATGAATTATTACGCAGTGTCAGTGCGCGACTTCAGGCAGACATCACCAACTATGTTATTTGCACGTGGTTCAACCACTGGACCACTGTCCTGATCGAAGAGCATCTGGGAGTACACCCT
The DNA here is from genome assembly GCA_034435315.1 of Anaerolineae bacterium. GTDB lineage: Bacteria > Chloroflexota > Anaerolineae > UBA4142 > UBA4142 > VGOB01. The sequence continues at coordinate 32,013 of DAOTYB010000072.1, forward strand.
GCGATTGTTCCTACCCTCAAATCAATCAAAGGAATTGACCTCTTTTTTGACGGTCAACCTTTTGATCTCAAAGTGACCTACGTACCTCGCGGTTATGATGCCACACGTGTTTTGCACAACCCCACCGATCTGGCGATCTGGATGTATGAGCATCAGGGTGAACAACGGTTTGGCAAAGACAATCGTCTGTTCATTGTGCTCCTCGATACAAAGAATCCTCACGAGAGTTGGAAACTCAAACGCGAATTTGACCTTGTCTTTAGCCAGATAGATGACTTTTTCAACCGAGAGAAAATCACGGAGCGTGACGAAATTGTCTTCACGTACAAGGGTAAATCATACACTGCTGTGACGAAGGTGCTGTTGATCACAAAGTAGAATCACCATCAATCCTCTTGATCGAGTTGTTGTCACGTCCAGGAGAATCCTCATGTCCACCTTCCCCTTCACCCTCACTGAACTGCAAAATCATTTCACCGAGCTTGTGCCCGAGTCGTTTGTCATTCACAACGATGCCGCCTTCTGGATGCAGGGCAAAGGACTTGCCAGGCGACTGGTTGTTCTAGCAAACGCGGAGAATCCTGTGCTCGGAAAATTTCAGGGCGAGTCGTCCATCTTTAAAGATTTCACACTCAAACTTTGTCCACTCACTCACGCGAACGCGCGCGCGCTTCGTTCATGTCTCGACTGGCTGAACCCCAAACCGATTGGACTTGTCACATCGGTAGGCCTGGGCGACCGACTGGGGTTGGCAACGCCGGGGCACGTGCGCGCGATGCAAGCCGTCGGCGGCAACATCGTACCTATTTTTGCGCAGCAATCCATCCGCGAAATGCAACGCACGCATCGCACGCCCGACGACGTGATGACCGATGCGACCTTCGGCGCGTTCGCAGGCGGTTGGCGCCAAGCGGTGGGCGCGGACGCGGATCACTTGAAAATGCCGGCGGACATTGACGCGTGCGTCGCGGCGGGCTATTCGTTCTTCACGATTGATCCGGGGGAATACGTTGACAGCGAAGCGGACACCGCACCGCCAAACACCATCACCGACAAAGTGTTGGCGCTGCCATGGAACGATTTGGAGAGCAGCCCCGAAGATTTGGAAAAACGCTATGCTGGCAAAACGATTCAACTCGAAGACCGCGCCATCACACTCGATGCTCAAGTGATCGCGCGTGCGGCGGCAAAGTACGGCCGCGCGCTCGCACACGTCGCGCGAATGTATCGCCACCTCGCCGCGCACAACATTCCGTTCGAACTCGAAGTGTCGGTGGACGAAACCGAAACGCCAACGACGCACGCAGAGCACATCTACATCGCCAGCGAGTTGAAACGTCTCGGCGTGCAGTGGGTTTCGCTCGCGCCGCGCTACATCGGACGATTCGAGAAAGGCGTGGATTACATCGGTGACGTGGACGCATTCGAAAACGATTTCGCGGTGCACGCGCAGATCGCGCGCGCGTTCGGTCCATACAAATTGAGCCTCCATTCGGGTTCGGACAAGTTCAGCATCTATCCCGCGACGGTACGCCAGACGCGCGGCTTGGTGCATCTGAAAACAGCGGGCACCAGTTACCTCGAAGCGTTGCGGACGATTGGCGCGCACGATCCCGCGCTGTTTCGGCGCATTTACGTTTTTGCGCGCGAGCGCTATGAGACTGATCGCAAGACGTATCACGTCTCGGCGGAACTGGCGCGCGCGCCGCGTCCCGAATCGCTCACCGATGCCGATTTGCCCGCGCTGCTCGATCAATTCGACGCGCGCGAGATTCTGCACGTCACGTTCGGCTCGGTGCTGACAACGAAAAAATCGGATGGCGCATTTCTCTTCCGCGACGATTTGCTCGCGCTGCTCCACACTCACCCCGACGCGTACGCCGCGAATCTGGAGCGGCACTTTGTCAAACACTTGAAACCATTTGTCGAAGGACGAAGGACGAACGACGAAGGACGAAGGACGAACGACGAATGACGAAGGACGAAAGCATTCGTCATTGGTCATTGGTCATTCGTCATTGGTCATTGGTCATTCGTCATCCGTCATTCGTCATCCGTCATCCGTCCCAGAGGGATAACTATGAATCTCAAAGAACTGACCCAGATGTACGATTTTACCGGCAAAACGATTGTCATCACCGGTGGTGCGGGAATTTTGGGCGGCGAAATCGCGTGCGCGCTGGTGGGTTGCAATGCGAATGTGGCAATTATGGATCGCGATCCTTCGCTCGCGCAACGTTTCATCAAGCGACTCGAATCGCCGGTCGGGCGCGCCATCATCGTGTATGGCGATGTGCTGGATGTCAACATCTTGCGTCAAACGGCGGAGCACGTCGTCAAAGAATTCGGCACGGTGGACGCACTCATCAACGCGGCGGGCGGCAACAAACCGCAAGCCACCACCACACCTGATTTATCTTTCTTTGACATTCCACACGACGCGCTCAAATTTGTCTTCGATTTGAACCTTCTCGGTACCATTTTGCCCTGTCAAGTGTTTGGAAAAATTTTCGCGCAAAAGGGCGAGGGTAACATCCTGAACATTTCCTCGATGAGCGCGTTTCGTCCACTCACGCGTGTGCCCGCTTACTGCGCCGCCAAAGCCGGCGTGAGCAATTTTACCCAATGGCTTGCAGTGCATATGGCACAAGAGTATTCACCCAGGATTCGTGTCAACGCGATCGCGCCCGGCTTTTTCCTCACCGAACAAAATCGCTATTTGCTTACTGACGAAAAAACCGGCGAACTCACCGCGCGCGGTCGCGCCATCATCGCGCATACACCGATGGGTCGTTTTGGCGTGCCCGAAGATTTGCTAGGCGCCGTGTTGTGGCTACTTTCGCCTGCGTCCGCGTTCGTCACCGGCGTCGTCATTCCGATTGATGGTGGATTTCAGGCGTATAGTGGCGTGTAAAGTGTGACGAATGACGAACGACGAAGGACGAAAGCATTCGTCTTCCGTCCTTCGTCATTGGTCAGGAGAAAAAATGATTGGCACTAGTTCAACCACTACCCCGCTCACCGAATCCGACGCGCGGCAGATTCTGGCGCAGGGCTTGGAACGCGTCGCGCTCGATAACCAACGCGTACTCGTCATCATTCCCGATAACACGCGCACCGCGCCGATTCCGCTACTCTTTCGCTTGCTGTACGAACAACTTGGCGCGCGCGTCGCGCGGCTCGACTATTTGATCGCGCTGGGAACGCATCCACCAATGACGGACGACGCGATCGCAAAACTGTTTGGCGCAACAAAGGCGGAACGCGCGGCGCGGTATCCCAGGTCGGAAGTGTTCAATCATCGCTGGAATGACCCGAACGCTCTTGCGACACTTGGCACGATTACGCGCGCGGAACTCGACACGCTAACCGGTGGATTGCTCGCGCAAGATGTGCCGGTACGGCTCAACAAACTGGTGCTGGATTACGATCACATCCTCATCGTTGGTCCCGTGTTTCCGCACGAAGTTGTTGGATTTTCCGGCGGCGCAAAATATTTGTTTCCCGGTATCGCCGGCGCGGAGATCATTGACTTTACACACTGGCTTGCCGCGCTGGTGACGAATCGCAAGACAATCGGTGTGAAAGAAACAGCAGTGCGTCGCGTAATCCATCGCGCGGCTGAATTCGTACCCAAGCCAATCACGTGCCTTGCGTTTGTGATGCGGGGACAGGCGTTGCACGGTTTGTATATCGGCTCGCACATTGACGCGTGGAGCGCGGCGGCGGATCTCTCGGCGCAGTTGAACATCGTTTGGGTGGACAAGCCCTTTACGCGCGTGCTCTCCATCCCCGCGCCGATGTACGATGAACTGTGGACGGCGGGCAAGGCAATGTACAAAACCGAACCTGCCATCGCGGACGGTGGCGAAGTCATCATCTACGCGCCGAATCTCAAAACGATTTCGGTCACGCACGGTCACTGGATCGAACGCATCGGTTATCATCCGCTCGAATATTTCACCAAACAACCGGATAAATTCACCGATGTGCCTGGCTCGATCAAAGCGCACAGCACGCACGTCAAAGGCACCGGCTCGTTCGATCCGAAAACCGGCATCGAGATTCCGCGCATTCAAGTCACGCTAGCGACGAGCATCCCTGCCGACGTTTGCAAACGTATCAACCTCGGTTATGCCGATTATCGCACAATCAATCCGCAAGAGTGGGAGAATCGCGAAGACGAAGGAATTTTGGTGGTGCATCACGCGGGGGAAATGTTGTATCGAGTCAAGTGAATGGGAGACATGCAGGGCATGTGCAAAGTCAGCCCCCTGTCATTGCGAGCCGCGCAGCGGCGAAGCAATCTCCACACCGCAATAGGGGATTGCTTCGTCGCAAAGACCGCTCCTCGCAATGACAAGCGGAGGCG
>DAOTYB010000073.1:0-9966 GCA_034435315.1 Anaerolineae bacterium
CGGCGGTCACCACATTGCGCCAACAGCAACGTGATGTGTTGGACTATCTGACGGAGGCGTGTGCCGCAGCCGTGTGCGGTGCCCAGCCGCCATCGCTATTGCCCAACTCCTAACCCACCTGAACGGTTACCTTGTAGTAAGTGTAATGCAGATTCCCTCTCTGCTTCGCTGGAACGTCTCGCCGGAGGAGGCGGCGCAGATTCAACGTGAACTTGCACAGCGCGTCTGCGAGACCAATGTCCTCGAGACGGTGCGCCGAGTCGCCGGTGTGGATGTGGGCTTGGAAGGTCCCGACAAGGAAACGGCGCGCGCGGCGATAGTCGTGTTGCAACTTCCTGAACTGGTCCCTATCGAGTATGCCATCGCGCGTGTGCCGGTGACTTTTCCCTACATTCCCGGCTTGCTCGCTTTTCGCGAAATCCCAGCCATTCTGCACGCGCTCGAAAAAATTCGTATCGAACCGGATGTGCTCATCGTGGATGGACACGGTCGCGCGCATCCGCGTCGTCTGGGGATTGCGAGTCACCTCGGTGTCCTGATCGAGCGCGTGACGATAGGTTGCGCCAAGTCTATCCTCTGCGGACATGCTGCCGAGCCGCCCCAGCGGGTGGGTGCCTGGACGCCCCTGCTAGACGGCGACGAGTGCGTCGGCGCGGCGGTACGCACGCGCGCCAGCGCGTCGCCCGTGTACGTTAGCGTCGGGCATCGTATCACTTTGTCGCGCGCCATCGAACTGGTGCTCCAATGTTGCAAGGGCTATCGGCTACCTGAGACGACGCGCTATGCGCATCGGGTTGCCGGTGGTCACCCCATTCCGCTGGGTGCTGTTCAAACGAGTTGGCTATGATCTTCAGTAATGTCAAAAAAATCATCCAGGCGGCCGAATTGATCAAACACGCGACCCACGCCATCGCCCTGACCGGCGCGGGTATCTCGACGCGTTCAGGTATTCCGGATTTTCGCGGCACCGGCTCGGGATTGTGGACCAAAGTAGATCCAATGCAAGTGGCGTCCATCTGGAGTTTTCTGGAACATCCCGAAAATTTTTACAACTGGATTCGTCCGTTGTCGAAAACGATGCTGGACGCGCAACCGAATGCCGCGCACTATGCGCTGGCTGAACTGGAGACACTGGGACGGCTGCGGACACTCATCACACAAAACATTGATAATTTGCACCAGCGCGCGGGGAGTGTGCATGTGCTCGAAGTGCACGGGCATCTGCGGCAAGCCACCTGTATCCGTTGTTACACGCTGGTGGAAGCGCAGCCGTACATCGAACGCTTTGTCGAAGATGGTGTGATTCCCATCTGCCCGACGTGTGGCGGAGTGCTCAAGCCGAACGTCACCTTGTTCGGTGAGACACCGCCGGTGCGAGTGTTGTACCAAGCCCAGCAAGAAGCAGAAAAGTGCGATGTGATGCTGGTAGCAGGTTCGTCGCTGGAAGTGATGCCGGTCGGCGAGCTGCCTTTCCTCGCGCATCGTCACGGCGCGCGCGTGATTATCGTCAATAACGCCGCGACGCCGATGGATCGGTATGCCGCCGTCGTTCTGCGCGACGATGTGGTCGTCGCACTGCCCAAGATTGTCGAGTACGTCAAGCGATAATCTCTCCACGCATCTTTGACCTGCTTTTGACCAAAGTCAGACTCGCAGGTGCGAAAATTAAAGCGCGTCAATGATGCGCCCATCTCTGTCGAATCGGAGCCGATTCAGGTGTAGAACGCCTGCGGTGTGTACGCGCGGCGTTTTTTTGTTAAGATAGAGCACACGCAGTCATTGTGTCTCACCTCAGGAGGTAGGAAAAGCCAATGAGTCTGAAAATCATCAATCAGCCCGACCTGTTACCGTTCATCGAGCGTATGATGAACGACTATGAAGTCATCGGTCCGGTGGCAAACGACACGGGCTTTCGATTTGCCACGCTGACCGCTGCGTCTCAAGTGCGGATGGACTATAACACCACCGTCCTGCCCCCACGCAAAGCCCTGCTGCCCACGCACGAGACGCTCTTTTCGTTCCGTTCAGATATGCATACCGTCACGCCCGCTTTCGATATGAAATGGCGTGTCCTCCTCGGTGTGCATACGTGCGATTTGCATGCCTTGTGTATGCTGGATGAAGCGTTTGCGCGCAGCCAACCCGATGCGCATTACATGAAGCGTCGCGCGACGACCGCTATCATCAGTCTGGAATGTCTCACCCCGTGCGATGAACATTCCTTTTGCAAGAGTATGAACACCCTCACCGCCACTTCGGGTTTCGACTTGCACCTGACTGCTCTGGGCGAATTCTACGCGGTGGACGTGGGTACCACAGCAGGCGAGTCCCTCCTTGCCAACTATGCCAAAACGCACGAAGCCACGCGCGCCGAGATTGCGCTTTTGGATAAAGCGATGTCGCAAAAGTGGGCAAAATTTCCCACGCGTCTCCACCTCGACGGCAAGGATTTACCGGCGTTGATGGGGATTAGTTACAAAAGCCCGCTGTGGGAAGAAATCGGCAAACGCTGTCTCGCCTGTGGTTCGTGCAATATCGTTTGTCCCACCTGCTACTGCTTCGATGTGCGCGACGAGATTTCGCTCGATGGCAAAGTTGGGGAACGCTATCGCGTGTGGGACTCGTGTCAACTGGACGAGTTTGCGCGCATCGGTAGCGGCGAGAATTTCCGCAAGACGCGTGCGCAACGTCTGCGCCATCGCTTTATGCGCAAAGGCAAGTACATCGCCGAAGCGTTCCTCGGTCAACAGGGTTGCGTAGGCTGTGGTCGCTGTGCGCGCGCCTGCCTGGTGGATATTACCCCGGTGGATGTCTGGAATTCTCTGCACAAGGACCACACATAGGAGGCACTGATGGCAATTCCGGTAATCGAATCCATTTACGTTCCCACCCTCGCGTGGATTTCCAGAGTCGAACCAATGTCGGCGACGGAAAAACTCTTCGTCGTCGAACTGCCGCGCGGTCAATCGCTGGGACACAAGCCCGGTCAATTCGTGCAGATTAGCGTGTGTGGCGTCGGCGAAGCCCCCATTTCGATTTCCTCGTCCCCCAGCCGCAGCAACGGCAAGTTCGAAATGTGCGTGCGCAAGGTCGGCGATGTAACCTCCGCATTGCACCGAATGAAAGAAGGCGATCAAATCGGTGTACGGGGACCCTTCGGACGGGGCTTTCCCATCGAACAATTCGAAGGGCGTGATATTCTTGTCGCCGCAGGAGGGCTGGCACTTGCGCCGGTACGCAGTGTCATCAATCAGGTGCTCGATCATCGCAAAAAGTACGGACGCTTTATCATCCTCTATGGCGCCAAAAATCCGGCTGAACTACTCTTCCCCGACGAGCGCGCGGAATGGCAACGGCGCGAAGATGTCGAATACTTTGAAACCGTGGATCGCGGCACCCCCGAGTGGACAGGTCACGTGGGGGTCATCACCACCCTGTTCCCCAAAATCGCGGTCAATCCGCGCAACACCATCGCGATTGCCGAAGGTCCACCGATTATGTATCGCTTTGTGATTATGGAGTTGTTAGGCAAAGGCATACCCGAAGACCAAATCTGGGTCTCGCTCGAACGACGGATGAAGTGCGGCGTGGGCAAGTGTGGTCACTGCCAGATTGATCATCTCTACTGCTGCCAGCACGGTCCCTCGTTCAACTATGCCGAAATTAAAGGTGTGATGGAGGCGATATAATGAAACCCAAAGTGGCCTTTTTCGATTTCACCAGTTGCGAAGGTTGCCAACTCACGGTGGTGGACTCGCTCCAGACACACCTCGATTTGCTCAACGTCGTCGAAATCGTCAACTTTCGCGAAGCGATCAGCGAACGGGGTGAAGATTACGCGGTCGCGTTCATCGAAGGGTCTATCACCCGCGCCTCCGACGAGGCGCGCCTGAAGAAAATTCGCGAGCAAGCCGCGGTGCTGGTCGCGCTCGGCGCGTGCGCGCATCTGGGCGGCATCAACGCTATCAAAAACCTCTCACCGCTGGACGATGTGCGCCGCTATGTCTATGGCGATAAAGCCGACTGGTACGAAACCTACCCGGCACGTCCCATCAGTGCCGTTGTACCGGTGGATGCCTTTATCCCCGGCTGCCCGATCGATCGCGAAGAGTTTATTCGCGTGGTCAAAGCACTCTTGATGGGGAAAAAGCCGCCCATTCCCGACTATCCGATGTGTGTCGAATGCAAGTTGAAAGAAAATATTTGTATGTTCGACAAGGGCGGCTTTTGTTTGGGTCCCGTCACCCGCGCCGGCTGTGGCGCCATCTGCCCCACGTACAACGATGGCTGCGAAGGCTGTCGCGGACTCATCCCCAATCCCAATCAAGATGCGATGAAGGACGTGTTGAAGGAACACGGTCTCACCGTCGAGCAAATCGTGTCGCGGATGACGATGTTTGGAGCGTACCAACTGCAGGCAAAAGACTAGACCGGTGGCGCCATCGCGCGTCCTGCGTTCTTCGGCTTGTCAGGAGATACAACCATGGCACAAAACTTGCATATTAATGTTCATCACGTTACACGCGTCGAGGGTCACGGCAATATCGTCATCAATGCCAAAAACGGCGTGCTGGAGGAATGTAAACTCGAAATTGTCGAAACGCCGCGCTTTTTCGAAGCGATGCTGCGCGGGCGCCCCTACACCGAAGCCAGCCACATCACCTCGCGCATCTGCGGTATCTGCGCGGTCGGTCATGCGACTGCTTCCTTGCGCGCGTCGGAAAACGCGCTCGGCGTAGAACTCTCCGAGCAGACCTGGCTCTTGCGTAAATTGATCTTCTTTGGCGAGATGCTGGATAGCCACATCTTGCATACCTATATGCTCGTCGCGCCGGACTTTTTCAACGTCGGGAGTGTGATTCCTCTCGCCAGCACGGCTCCCGAGGTGGTCTTGCGCGCGCTCCGTATGAAGAAACTGGCAGGCGATTTGTGCGCCATCATCGGCGGACGGCACACGCATCCCATCTCAATGACGGTCGGTGGTTTTACTCGCTTGCCAACCGTCGAGGAACTCCGTGCCATCCGCGCGCGCTTGATCGAAGCGCGCAAGGATGTGGACGAAACCGTTGCGCTGTTCAAGACCTTGCCCTGGCCACAGTTCAATCGCGAAACCGAATACGTCGCCCTCAGCAAGCCCGACGAGTACGCCTTTATTGATGGCGTGATTACAACAACGGATGGCGGCAGATATTCGATCAACGATTATCGCAAAGTGACGAACGAAAAGTGTGTGCCGCATTCTACATCCAAGCACACCGCGCACAAACGCGAGTCGTATATGGTGGGCGCGCTGGCGCGCTTTAACGTCAATCACAAACAGTTGCACCCGCGCGCGCAAGAAGCCGCCGACGCGCTCGGCTTGAAACCCATTTGCACCAATCCGTATATGAACTCTGCCGCTCAGGTGGTCGAAATCGTGCACAGCGTCGAAGAAGCCATCAAGATTTGCGATGAACTCATCGCGCGCGGCATCCAGAAAGAAAAGCCCTACCAATTTCAAGGTCGTGGCGGAACGGGCGTCGGCGCGTGTGAAGTACCGCGCGGCGTCCTCTTCCACAATTACGAAATCGGGAACGATGGCAAGATCGTCAATGCCAACTGCATCATCCCGACCGGTCAGAATCTGGCAAATATCGAAGCCGATATGCGCGCGCTCGTGCCCCAGATCATTGACCAGGGTCCGGAAAAAGTGACGCTGGCGTTGGAGATGCTCGTGCGCGCGTACGACCCGTGTATCTCGTGCTCGGTGCATTTGCTCAACGTCAAGTTCGTTTAGTTTGTTCGTTGGTTCGTTGATTCGTTTGTTCGTTGGAGCGATGCAACGATGCAACGATCCAACGATGCAACGATGCAACAATCCAACGATGCAACGATGCAACAATCCAACAATCCAACAATCCAACGATCCAACAATCCAGCAATGAAGCCCATCCTCATCCTTGGTCTGGGCAATCTCTTGCAAGGGGATGATGGCGTCGGCTGTCACGTGGTACACGCGTTGACACAATACCCCTTGCCGGATAATATTGAGGTGATGGAGGGAGGAACGCCGGGCGTCGGTTTGCTGAATCTCATCGAGGGTCGCACGCGGGTCATTATCATTGATGCCGCAGAGATGAACCTCACCCCTGGCGAGTTTCGCCAATTCACCGCAGACCACATCGTGCTCACCGGTGCTGCCCAGCGCGTCTCCCTCCATCGGTCGGGCGTCGCGACGGCGCTCGCGCTGGCGCGCGCGTTGAACTTGCCCCTGCCCGAAATTCTCTTCCTGGGCATCCAGCCCGCGCGCGTCGAATGGGGCACCGCGCTGAGCCCCGCCGTAGAGGCGGCGGTGCCGCGCGTGCTCGCGGCAATCTTTGATCAAGTCTCGACCACAGACCGCTGATCGCGAGAGACGCCACGGTCAGCCGGCATCGGTCCGTTGAGGAGTTGACTATGGCAAATGAAAAAATCTTGATTATTGACGATGATGACGATCTGGTATTGGCAATGCGCCTCCCTCTGGAAGCCGCCGGGTACAAAGTGTTCCGCGCGATGAACGGTGTCGAAGGACTGCAAAAGGTCAAGGAAGTTAATCCCGACTTGATTATCCTCGATGTGATGATGGATTCAACGACGGAGGGCTTTCAGGTCTCGCTCACGCTACGCAGTCCCGATCCCAAATCGGAATATCAGGCGTACAGTAAAATTCCGATTTTGATGCTCACGGCGATTCATCAGACCACCCCGTTGCGCTTTGGACCTGACCAGGAATATCTGCCGGTGGACGCGTTCATCGAAAAACCGATCGAGCCAGCGAAATTACTCGATCAAGTCCGCAAGTATCTGAAAAAATAACCCTCCCCGAGTGACCTGACAGGTTTTGAGTAACCTGTCAGGTTTCCCTTTGCGGTGCCACAATGAATCTAGCCGCACTACGCAGTGCCGCGCAAGCCAGTTCCGTGCCGGTCGAAGCAGAACTGGTACCGAGTATCACCTGGCTGATCCGCATCCGCTGGCTGGCAGGCATCGGTGTCATCGGCGCGACCTGGAGCGCCGATGTGATTCTACGCGTGGCGCTCCCCACCCTACCGCTCTATGCAATTGGGCTGACTCTTCTCCTCTACAATGCGGCGTTCTATGCCATCGTGCGCCATCTGGCGCGTCAGCCGGCGCGCGCGCTGGGGCCGTACGACCTGCTCACCAAGACCCAGATTGGGTTCGACTGGGTGGCAATGACCGCGCTGATTCATTTTTCCGGCGGTCTCGAAAGCCCCGCGCTGTTCTACTTTTTCTTTCACATCATCATCGCGGCGATTCTCCTCTCGATGCGCGCCACGTTTTTCTACGCGGGAATGGCTGCGCTCCTCGTCAGCGCGATTGGGGTTTTAGAATATGCGGGCTATTTGCCCCACTATGCCGTGCTGATGAGCGCGACGGCGGGGCTGTACCGTCAGCCGCTGTTCGTGCTGGGGATTACCTTCTTTTTCATCAGCACGGTGTTTGTCGCGGCGTATCTGGCGTCCACGCTCAGCGCGCGCTTGCGCAAACGCGAAGCCGAAGTGGTCGCGTTAAGTAAAAACCTGTTGCGCGCCTACACGCGTCTGGAAACGGTGTACGAAACGACAGCCGCCGTCAATTCATCACTGGAACTGGAACAGGTGTTAGACCAACTGGTGCAACGCACCGCGCACGCGCTCAATGTGCGCGCCTGTTCGATTCGCCTGCTCGATGATACCGGCGCGCGCCTCACGGTTGCCGCGGTCTATGGACTGAGCGATGCGTACATCAAAAAAGGCGATTTGATTCTGGCACACAATCCCCTCGCGCGTCAGGTCATCGCCGGCCAAACGGTCATCGTGAACGATGTGACGACCGAAACGCGCTTGCAGTATCCGCGCCAGGCACTGGAAGAAGGCATTCGCTCGATGTTGTCGGCACCCTTGCTGGGCAAAAAAGGTCCGCTCGGACTCATTCGCGCCTACAGCACCGAGGCTAATCATTTTACTCAGGACGATGCCGAATTTCTCAACGCCATCGCGCGGCAAGGGAGTATTGCGATTGAAAACGCCCTTGCCTACAAAGCCCTCGGGCAACTCGATGAGATGAAATCGAGATTTGTGCGCACTGTCACGCACGAACTACGTTCACCGGTCAGCGTGGTGCGCAGTTTGTTGCACACCTTGCTCGGTGGCTATGTGGGTGAGTTGAGCGCGCCGCAGCGCGAGATGCTCCAGCGCGTGCAGCATCGCGCCGACTTTTTGCAAACGCTGATTGACGATTTGCTCGAGCTCGCAGCGGGTAAGATGGATGTGCACGCCCAGCCCGCCCTCGAACCGGTCAGTCTCGACGAAGCGGTGCGCCGCGTCGTTGAGCGTTTCCAGATTCCAGCGCAAGAGAAACACATCACCCTCGAATGGCATTGCGAGTGTCCCGAAGGGCCCGTCAAGATCGCCGCAACTAACGAAGGCATAGATCGCATTCTGAACAACCTCGTCTCGAATGCCGTCAAGTACACTCCCAGCGGTGGACGGGTCGCAGTACGAATGTTTGTGCGCGAACAGCGCGCGACGATCGAAATCTGCGATACCGGCATCGGCATTCCCGAAGACGCACTCCCGCACCTGTTCGAGGAATTTTACCGCGCGCCGAACGCCAAAGCGCAGGTCAAGGAGGGCACCGGCCTGGGACTTGCCATCACCAGAGATTTAGTCACGCGCTTTGGTGGGCACATCAGCGTGCAGAGTAAAGTGGGACACGGCACCACGTTCACGGTAATTTTTCCGATTTTAATCGAGTTACCCGTGTAGCACGGTAAGCGAATGCAGTTGTACTTTATCCGTCACGGTCAATCCTCCAACAATTTTTTGTACGACACGACCGGTTCCAGCGTCGGCCGCAGCGAAGACCCAGAACTGACAGAGACGGGGCGACATCAAGCGGAACTCCTCGCGCAATTCCTCGCGCGCGGCGTAGGCATCACACATCTGTACACCAGTTTGATGGTGCGCGCGGTCGCAACCGCGTGCATTCTCTCGCGCGCGCTGCACCTTGCGCCGGTAGCGTGGGAAGATTTGCACGAAGGCGGCGGCATCTATCTGGATGACTCGCAGACCGGCGAAAAGATTGGACAGCCGGGCAAAACGCGCGCGTACTTTGCCACACACTATCCCGAATTGATTTTGCCCCCCACGTTGAATGACGCCGGCTGGTGGAATCGTCCGTTTGAAGTGTATGAACAAACGCTTGCGCGCGCGGAACGTTTCCTGAACGATCTCCTCGCGCGACACGGCAACACGGAAGATCGCGTGGCGGTGGTCAGTCACGGCGGTTTTTACAACGCGCTGATGCATACACTTTTCAAAATCGGTCGTCCGGGCGTGTGGTTTGCACTCCACAACGCCGCCATCACACGGATTGATTTTCTAGGCGAAGAAACTGTGCTGGTGTATACCAACCGCACAGATTTTTTGCCTGATGCATTGGTCACGTAAAAAACTCTGATAAAGTTTTAACTCTTTTTCTATTGACAATTTTCCGTCTGTATGCTATCTTCACATCACAACTGAATAGCGTGTGAATTACTCATCCAGAGAGGTGGAGGGACCGGCCCTGTGAAACCTCGGCAACCCGTTGCGGGGTCAGTATCCAGTATTCAGTGTTCAATATTCAGTGTTCAGACTGAACACTGAAGACGGAATACTGAATACTGAACACTGGGTACTGACCACTGCGACACGGTGCCAATTCCGGCAGAAGTACATTCTGGAAGATGAGCAAGGTTCAACCAGCGTGGCTTGACTGTCTCTTCGATTCCAGGGGGAGACAGTTTTTTATTTTCGTAATTCTCATACTCAAGTTTCGCATAAACTGATTGGTCAAATTCCGAATTATCTGCTATGCTGGGGGCATGGCAGAGATCCTTTCCATCCAACACGAACGTGTGGACGACGTTCCTTTGATTATCGGCGTAGCCAACCGCTTGGG
>DAOTYB010000074.1:0-14775 GCA_034435315.1 Anaerolineae bacterium
ACGTTTGGCAAAGTTGTGATACACTGGTCATTGGCAGTCCTTTCGTATGAGGGTGTGTCGCAACCCCTATCATACTCCAAAGGCTTCCATTTTCTAAATCTTAGCTTGATGCGTAGGGGGGCAGGGGGATGAGAGGGGGCATTCCCGTAGAGGCGAAAGATTTTTCGCCCGTACAACGATGGCAAAACAACGAGCACCGTCACCTTCCGATGGCGGAAAAGACTTTTGCACATCTACTGAGAATGGGGACACTTGCGATTGTTTCGGAACTGGTCGAACAAAGTATCGCCCTCGAGCGCGCGGGTGAAATCGGTGCCGCGTTGCAACGCGCCAACACCGCGCTCGAGCAAGCGCAAGCCATCGGCGATGCAGAACTCGTGGCAACCGCGCGCAATCGCGTGGCATCGGTGCATTTTCGTCTGGGGCACTATGACGCGGCGCGCGCGCTGGCGCAACAATCTCTGGCAGATCTAGTCCACGATTCTTGTGCGCGCGCCGAGGCCCTCTTGATTCTGGGTAATTGCGCCGCCGAGACCAACTCGCTGACAGAAGCCGAAAGTTGCTACCATCGCGCCGCCGACTTGAGCCGCACACTCGGCTGTCATCGCATCCGCACCCGCGCGCTGCACGGCTTGGGGCAAGGTGTGTATCTGCCGCGCGGTCAATTCGATCTGGCGCTCGCCGTTGAAGAAGAAGCCTATCACGTGGCGTGCCAGCAAAGTTTGAACGACTGGACTCCTTATCCCCTGACGACCCTTGCCTGGATTTATCAGCTCACCGGGCAGTTCCAGCGCGCGCATCACACGCTAGACACACTGAGCCAAGTCATTTTACCCGGCTCGCTTCATCAAGGTTATCACGATTACCTCGCTGCCAACCTTGCGCTAGACGAAGGTGCAGAAGCCAGAGCGCCGACTCTCTATGCGCGCGCTTTCCATCGCCGAAACGATTGGCGAACCCGGCTTGAACATTGATACGCGGCTGGGGATGAGTCGTTACCATCGCGCAAGGGAAGATGGCGCATCGGCGCGCGCCTGGGCAGACGATGCGCTGGCATTTGCCACGCGTGTCGGCTACTGCCACGAGCAGGGGAAAGCGCTGATCGAACGCAGTCGTGCCACCTGGTTGTGCGGTGATGCGTCTCTTGCCGAAGCCGATCTGCGCGCTGCGATTCACGTTTTGACCCCCTTGCAAGCCAACTATGATCTGGCGCAGACGCATTTACTGCTTGCGGTTTTGCTTCACCAGCGCAAGCATCCTCACGCGGACGCCGCGTGGCTTCAAGCCGCCGCACATATCACGCGGGGTGGCTATGCGTTTCTGCTCGAGCGCGAGCGAACACTCGCTTTTCCACTGGTCGCTCACTATTTGAATAGCGATGCTCTGCCTCTGCGCTCGGCAGCGCTCACGCTCCTCGCTCATCTGGAACGCGTGCCACCGCCACCTCTGCGCATCATCACGCTTGGGGCGTTTCAGGTGTGGCAAGGGACGCGCCGCGTGGACCCGCGCGCGCTCCACAAACGCCGCGCGCGCGAGTTGCTCGCACTGCTTTTGATCGCGCCCGCGCACACACTGGCGTTCGATCAAATTGCCGATGCGCTCTGGCGTGACAAACCCCCGGCGGCAACCCAAGCCCTGTTCCATCAAGCCACTTTGCGCCGCGCGCTCGAGCCCGAACTGCCCGACAAGTTTCCCTCGCGCTATGTGCAGGTCGAAGAGGGCAAGGTGACGTTGCGCCTGCCTGCCGGTTCGACGATTGATTTTCACACCTTCGAGGCGCATTGTCGCGCTGAAGAGTGGGACGCCGCGCTCGCGCTGTACGGCGGCGACTTGTTCCCCGACGATCCTTACGCCGACTGGGCGGTTGTGCCGCGCGAGCATTACAAACGGCTCTATCTGCGCGCACTCCTCATCACCGCGCATCGCCAGATGCAAGCGGGGCGCGCGCGAAGCGCTGGAAGCGTGCCACCGCATCCTGGAGATTGATCCATGGCAAGAGGACGCGGTGTTGTTGGGAATGCGCGCCTATCTGGCGTTCAACGATCGCGCTGGCGCGGTGCGTTTGTATCGTCAATTGGAGCGCACCTTGCGCGAAGAACTGAACACCGTCCCCCAAGCCGAACTGCGCGCCCTCTACCAATCCCTCCTCTAACCACTGACTACTATCCACTAACCACTCTCCACTAACCACTAAAACACTCCGCGTCAGTCGCGCGTCAGTCCATCGTGCTACTGTGAGACCCAAAGGGTTGGCAAAACCCAGCGGGTCTTTTTTACGCGCACCACTCACACATTTGTTTTGCGATTGTGGATGGATACCGACGAGCCGAACGAATGGCGCGGCACGCTGCATTCCGTGGCGAATGATGCGGACTATCCGTTTACCGATATGCAGATGTTGCTCGACTTGTTACGACAGTTGACGAGTTACACGGACACGCCGGCGCAAGTCGACCAACCGTCGGAGGGGAGAGATGAGTAACACGGAAAACTCGTCGGATCTTTTTCATACGCTGGTGACCATCCTCATCGCGCTTTTGGCGGTGGCGGGCGCGGTCATCTCGTGGCGGGTGGCAGTGAATCTGGACACGGCGAACCGCGCGGACGGCGCGGCATTACGCGCGGTTACCGATCGCGAAGACATTACCCTGCGCGCGCAAATCATCCTCACCGAGCATCTCATCGCGTACGCCGCTTATCTCAAAAATGACGCGCTCGCCGAGGCGTACAATGCGCTCGCGCGCGCCAACCCCACGCGCACCGACCTTGCCGATTATGCCAGTGTCTTTCGCTACGCGGCGAATCGAGCGCTGGACGCCATTCCCCAGCGCTATCTCGATCGCGAAGAACGTTTGATGCGCGAGCGCGATCTGGGCGCGCACATCGCGCAAGAAGCGCGCGATAAGGATACGGAATCCCAGCCCCACTATGCGCGCGCAGATGCGGCGCGGCAAAAAACTCGCGTGTTGCTTGTCACGATTTTCTCGCTCAGTTTCGCCGCGTTTCTGTTGACCACCGCCGATGCTATTCGCAATCCCTTGCGCTATCTCTTTCTGCTCAGTGGCACAGCCGTTTTTGCCCTGGCGGTGTTAATGGCTTTGCTCATCGAAATCCTCAGCGCGCTCTTACCTTAACACGGAATACGCAATACGCAATACGCAACACGCAATATCTTGCGAGACACCAATGACCAACTCGTCAACACAAGCCACCCCAGAACAACCTGCCCGCGAGGATCACGTCAAACGATGGCTGGGTATCTTGATTGCGTTCATCACTCTGCTCGTTACGGCAACGTCGTTCCTGGAGGACTATGCGGCAACACAGCGTGTAACATATGCACGTTACTCGCGGGAAAACTCAACCGCTTCGACGGCGCAACGGGTCCGTGGATTGTTGGACACGACCTTTGCCAGTCACCTCGTCCGCGAGTACGACGAGTTGATGGACCAAGCCCGCAGTCTCGATGCCAACCGACCGCTGGAAGCCGGCGCGTTCATCACCGCGGCGCGCACACTGACGAAAGAATCACCGCTCCTCGCGGCGCCGTACACCACGTTCGACGAACGCGGTTGGCGCACATCTACCGACTATGCTCGCTATGAAGCAGAGACCTGGGTCATCACCGCGACGCTGTTGAGCGAGAGGAGCGAAGCGGCGGCAAAAATCGCAGAGGCGTGGAACAACAAAGGCGACAATTACAAAGTGGCGCTGGTCGTCTTTGCGGTCGTGCTGTTCTTGCTGGCTCTGGCATCCTTGCTGAGCGGCTGTGTGCGGTGGATCTTTCTACTCGTGGGACTGGGGCAAGCAACAGTTGTATCGTTCGCCGTGTTGCTCAATACCGTATCGCCTATCCCCAACATTCCCGACACCGCGCTGCAACACTTTGCGCGCGGGTACGGTTATGCGTGGCAAGGCGAATACTCTGAGGCGATCCGCGCGTACACGCGCGCACTCGAAATTTATCCCAATTATGCCAACGCCCTCACGCGACGCGGCAAGGCATACATGCACACAGAACCGCCGGACCTCAAGCGGGCGATTCAAGATTTGCAAGCCGCGAGTCGTCTCGATAGAGACAATTACAGCATCTTTTGGAGTCTGGGCTGGGGCTATTATCTCATCGGCGATTACACGCGTTCGATCGAAGCGAGCCAGAAATCGTTGGCGCTCAATTCCAAAGTGTGTGGACCGGCGTTCAATATCGCCATCGCGCGATTGGCAATGGGTCAAGTGAGCGATGCCGAGAAAGAGTACGACGCGGCAATCGCGCGCTGCGAAAAGATCGCCCAGGCATATCGCGCCGCCGGACTCGATGCGCCCACGGCGCTCTGGAATGAGATGGATTTGAGCGCGCAAGACATCGAGAATCTCTTGTGCGCCACGCATCAGAAACACTGCTACCCCAATCGCGAGCAACACGAGATCAGCAAGGTAGCGAATCGTGCGGCGATTCTGCAAATCGGCGAAAAATATCTCAAACGTATCAAGGAAGCACTCACCGCGCTCGAGTACTTGAACACGACGGTTGTGCGACCCAGCGGCGCAAAATTCGATGCGCTGGTCTTTGCCAACAAGTTCTACAATGACGCTGACGAATTCGAATCGTACGTTGAACGCGACCGCTTTCCTTATCGTGGAAAAAAGATTTACGCGCTGTGGAATTACTCGAACGTCAAGCCCGAAATGAAAACCGTGTGGAAAGTGTATCGCAATGGCATCGAGAAACCGGATTTGCGCTACGAGGGCAGATGGGGCTTGGCAGCTAACGGCGGCGCGGAGAAAAAAATCAGTTCGTGGTTCATTATGGCGCCGGGACGCTACGATGTGGAGGTGTACGGCGACGGCGAGTTGTTAGCACGCGGAACATTCGAGATTAATGAGAAAGAAACCCTGGCGATGCCGCCGCCCAGCGATCTTCGTCCCAGCGCGCCGGTGACGGTGGGCACCTTGCTCTTGTACGATGATTTTGCCAACAACGCGCATGGCTGGTGGACGGGCAACGCCAGCGCGGATGTGTCGCGTCTCAAAGAAGCCAGGATTCAGAACGGCGAGTACATCGTACTCACTCACAAAAAAGATACCTCCTGGCGCGTGACGTGCGAAGATTGTGGCACATTCGACGATGTGTACTATGAAGCGAATGTGCGCTACGTCAGTGGTCCCACGGATTTTGGTTACGGCTTGATTGTGCGCGGCGATTCGGGAATGGAGCGTGGCTATCTCTTTAGCATTTCCGCTGATGGTTCTTTCCGCATCGCCAGGGATGTGACCGACACTGTCGTTTCGCTGGTGCGCTGGACGAATGACCCGGTGATTCAAGTGAAAGGGACGAATCGTCTGGGGGTGCTAGCGCGCGGCAACGCGTTCGAGTTTTTCATCAATGGCAAATCGGTCGCGCGCATCAGTGATTCAGCGCTCACCAGGGGCTATATCGGTTTGTACGTCGGCTCGGAGAATCTCCAGATTGCCTTCTCGCAAGTGCGGGTGTGGCAACTGCGATGAATTCAAATCCAAAACAGAAAGGAGGTGAAAAAAATGAAACCAATGCTACGTGGATTGATCGTACTTGCGTTCTTGGCTTTGTGCACATCTTTGCTTGCGCCTCCGATGCTCCACGCGGCGCCCTCACTCGCCGAGAAGACAGGGTACACCTTGCTGACCTCTTTGAGCGCCGATCCGAAGAAGAGCGACTATACTGCCTCGTTCGATCCCGAAGTCGCTGCCATTTACGCCTGGGCACTCGTCGTGGCGGAAGGTGGTGCGGCGGAAAAGCAATTCACAGTGGACATCCAATTCACATCGCCGCTGGGAAACAAGGTCGAATCGAAATGGTACAGCGGCGACACCGGCAAGGTAACGACAGTTTCACGGGAAAGTTACGACGCCGGGAAATGGGGCACCAAGAATGTGGCGCGCCGACAACTCGACATTGCGGGGACCGACAACGCCGACTTGACCGGACAGTGGACGGTTACCTACAGCGTGAGCGGCAAGGTGATGTACACCGAAAACTTTACGCTCGCCACAACCGCCGAGATCGAGGCATTTACCAAAGAGGAGGCGGCAAAGAAAGAACTCGAGGACAAGGGGTACACGGTCAACAACTTTGGCACCACCACGTGGAGTGATGGGACGATCGCCGCTTTTGTCCGAATGCCGATGGTCTCCAACACGATCTATTCTCCGGAAACATCGCAACAACTTGTAGATGGTTTCACCGCCGACCGCAAGGGCTTTCCTACGGCTACCGTCCTGATCGTCCAACTGGAATACACCGAGCGTTATTGGATTCGTTACGACATCAAGGTCACCGACTGGGATGCCTACGTCAAGTCGAAAGATTTCGACAAGTTCCTAGAGGCGCTCTGGCGTTCGATCTGGGATGCGGAGAAGGGAGAGTTTCTCAAGACCTCGCAAGAGCGTAAGGACTTTATCACCAAGAACTTTGGCGCGGGGACATACAAACCACCGCCCAACGTTGACCCGAAGCAAGGCACGGTTGGCTCTGTGCGCGTCCAGGTCTCGCCCGCCACGTTGCCTGCTGATGGTACCAGCACGGCACAGGTCACCGCCACCGTGTACGACAAACAAAACAAAGCCGTACCCGACATCGCGCTCACGTTCACAGTGAGTGGAACGGGGATGGGGACCATTCAGCCCAAGACAGCAACCACCGACAGCAAAGGTCAGGCAAAGGCGACCTACAAAGCCGGTACCAAAGCCGGTACTGTGGTAATCACTGTCACTGTGGGCAAGACCACCGGCACCGCGACGCTCACGTTGGGTGAAGATAAGGGCGATCCAGCGGCTGACAATGTGCGAACGTTCCTGGCAGGGCAAGGTTATCACGTCATTGCGGTCAAATACGAAAAAGCCGAGTCGTATGCCTGGGTGTTGCTTGATCTGGGAGAGGATTTTGAAAGCGAAGACCTCGCCTGGGCAATTCTGCATGGCTGCGCGACGTTGCGCGACAACTATCCCAACGCAAACAAACTTGCGGTCGCCATCCTGTACGAGCAGGCGTACGCGCTGGTCTTTCCAGCCAAAGCCGCCGATGTAGATCAAGTGGTTGCCGCCGTCAAAGCGGCAAAAGGCGACAAAGCCAAGATCAATGCCGCCCTGCAACGTTTCCTTGCCGTTGTGTTCAACAACGCCGTGGTACTGGATGCGCGAACCGGTAAGCAAGTCGGCACGGTCAAGGACTTTACGGACATCACCTTTGGCTTTTAGGTCAAAAGGATCAATCTCAAGAAAGGAGAAGGATTATGCCTCCCATGCCTGTTCCCGACACGTTCGATGCGGGACGCATCGCGCTGAATATGGTGCTCGCGGTGCTCTGGGCGCTGGTTGCCTCCATCGGTTTTGCCGGCGCGATCGGAATTGGACTCAAAGTCTTTTCGGTGCTCACGCCGGGCTTTAACGAGATGGAGGAACTGAAAAAAGGCAACAACGCCGTCGCCATCCTCTGGGCAGCGTTCGTCATCGCGGTAGCCATCGTCGTCGTCGGCGTTTTGCTCAAGTAACACCGTTGGCTTGTGATCAGACCTGTCAGGTTTTTGAAAACCTGACAGGTCTCGCTGCGTGTTAGGACAAATTTGAAAATTTGTCCTAACCATTCAGGAGTTGTGATGCGCAAGCATCTCTGGTTGTGTCTGGTGCTTGTTCTCGTTTCGACGCGCGCCGTTTTCGCGCAAGAACCTGACCCTACCGATCAGGTCAAATCCTTCTTGACCGCCAAAGGGTACACGGTCACGGAGGCAGATTACTATCCCGACACACAAGGCAAGCCGCGCCCAGAGGTCGTCTATGCTTTGATGGAAGCAGTCAGCGGCAATCTGGATAGTGCGGATATGGCGGCGCAAGTCGTTCTGGGTTTCCACGCTTTGCGTAAATATTTTCCGCGCGCAGAAACGGTGATGTCCGTACTCACGTACAAGAAATATGTCATTTTCTTTTCGACCTCGAGTGCAACGTTCGATAAATTCACGCAAGGCGAAATACGGAGCAATGTCTTCTGGAACAGTGTGCGCGACAGGGTTCAGATTTACGATTGGAGCAAGCAAGCGTACACCGACGAAAAGGATTTCAAATCGAACAATCAAACCGGCAAAGATTTTGGCACCACACCGCCGAATCCGATCCCGCTCCCAGCTCCCACTTTTCCCAGGAGCGCGCTCTTGCGACTCGAACCTTCCACCACCTACTTGCCCGCAGACGACACCACCACCGTCACTCTCATCGCGACGCTTCTCGATGCAAATTATGCACCACTCGTTGGACGCACGCTCGATTTTTCGTACGAAGCCGCCGGCCAAGCGACGCAATCGTTAGGTACGCCAGTTACCGATGCGAACGGCACCGCGCGTGCGCAAGTCAAAGCACCGCCGGACGTGGACAGTCTCTTGCTGCGCGTCTCGACCGAAGCGTTGAACAGTCAAGTTTCGATTGTCGTGGGTCCGCAGGTCACCGCCAAAGCCGAGCAAGTGGATGCCGTCATCGAAGGACTGGGCAAACAGGGTTATGCCGAGATAGACGCCGGTTTTTTCTCGCGCACATCCGCCACCGGTGAAG
This sequence comes from Anaerolineae bacterium, assembly GCA_034435315.1. GTDB lineage: Bacteria > Chloroflexota > Anaerolineae > UBA4142 > UBA4142 > VGOB01. The sequence goes on from DAOTYB010000074.1 coordinate 8,575, forward strand.
TGATCAACACGAGTGTTGTAGCGATGCGAATGGCAAGCCAGACACTCGATCGCGCGTTTTATTCTCAACTCAGTCGCGGCTTTGGTACATTGCGAACGGTGTTTCCCAAGTCGAATCAACTGCTGGTGATTTTGCTCTATCGCGCCGAGGGGCAAGAGTGGTACTTGTATTGGAAAGCGCAGACCGCCAACTGGGATCAATTTGTCGCCGGCAAGATGAGCGAAAACGATTTCTGGCGTTACCTCGAATATGTCGGCGCGTACGACGAGGACGGTAATCGAATAGATGACAAGAATTTTATGGACAAGAATTTTGGCGCGGGCGGCAGTGGCAAGCAAGCGCGTGTAACGCGCACGCTCGAATCCACAATCAAAAAAGAAACCTGGGGCAATCAATGGCGTGGGCAAGAGTTTGTGATTCTGCCGGGCAGTTTTGCCGATACCTTCACGCTCGTCGAAATGACTGAGAACGTCACCGCCATTCGCATTTTTCAATCGCCAGAATTTCGCACACCGATTCTGGAATTCAAGCGCGGCGACAATCCTGACACCCTGAAAAAATGGCGCCTGGGTCAAGGGCAGTACCTCTTTGCCGTCGTCGCGCCCACTGCGCCTGCCACCGCGCGAATGACCTACGTGGAACATTTGCCGCAATAGCGCGGCGGCGTTTGTCGTATGGAAAGGAATCCAACTATGCGTGCGCTCAACCGTCTATGGCTATCCCTCATTGCCGCCGCGCTTGCCCTGACGTTCGCGGCGAATCCAACGCTACCTGTCCGCGCTGATGATATGCCCTCCCTGGACGCGCCCGCATTCGAACCGCGCGCACAAGCCGGCGAGGTGGATCTCACGCTGAGCGAAGTGAGCGCGCTTCAAGCCGTTGCGGATGTGCCGTTGGTGCTGGGCAAAGCAACGGCAGTGCGGACCAAGATTACTTTGCCAGCAAACACGCGTGTGGATGCAAAGGTCACGCTGGAGGTGAACGCAACGCCGTACGAGCGCGTGGTAAATTTGGTGGGACCGCAAACGGTGGTCACGTTGCGCGTTGCCGAACCGCGCGCCCTGACGCCGGTGACGCTCAAAGCGTCGGTTGTACCCACCGGCATCGTCCGCGATCCAAACCCCGCGAACAACACCAAGACCGTGACCGTTCAAACCGTGCAAACGACTGAAAAGATCGTGGCGTTTTTCTTGCCGGTGGATTGGACGCCGGAAGAACAGAGTCGGCACAATTACGCCACCGCGTATCCCCGGTACGTGCAAAACGCGGCCGAGTTTCTCATCGGCGCGTATCCGCTGGCAGAAGATCAAATCATCGTGGACTCGACAATGACGCCGCACATCTTGACGCCGTTCGAGAAAACACTGGTGGATAGCGCGGGGAAATTCAATTATCGCAACGCGCTCGCGTTGTACGGGAGTATTGCGATTGTCGGACGATTGTATCGTCCCGATGCCGCCATCATCATCGGTATCCTGCCGCCCGGTGGGTTTAGCCAGAATGGCAAGCCCAAAACGCTGGGACTCACGTTGACAGCGGTGCAAGGCATCGTGACCAGTCAATTCGATCTCGGTGACGCCATAACGGCGGTGCACGAAATCGGACATCTCTACGCGTTGTACGAGGATTACGATTACGCGATTCAGCCGCCGCGTCCGGGTGTCGAGATTCTGGTGCCGGCGTATTGGGTGCAACGGGAACAAGAACTGGCAAGCACGCCGTCAAAAAAATTGTGGACGTATATGAGTTCGGGAAGCAAACAAGTTGCCTACTGGACGGATCAACGCATCTACGAGTACTTGCTGGCCAAGTTTGCGTTGCGCGGTGGCACGGCGAGCGCACCGCTCATCCTCGCCGCGACGATGGCCTGGCAAGTGGACAAAGACGGTTCGCCCGCCGATTACAGCGCGAACATCCGTCGTTTTGAACGCACGCAACCGGTGTATTGCGCTGTCGCCGGCATCGCGCTTAAAGCCGGCGCGCCCATCGAAATTCGACTCTATCGAAGTAACACACTGGTCAAAACAGAGCGACGACTTGCAGTGGCAGGTAACAAATGGTATCCCGTGTTGCTAGCGGACGCGAACAAGTTGCCCGAAGGCACGTATCGCGTGGAAATTTATCTGGAGGGACAGTTGGTCAAATCGAATCAATTTGAGGTCAAGGCGAGTCGTTAGACAGTGCGAATTCCACAAACTTAAAATTTCTGTGCATCGCCCGTATGAACGTGTCACAAAAGAATAGTTGTGCTATAATGTAAACAGGTAAACGAACTACCGTTTACCTGTTTACTTTCTACCTGTCTACTTTCTACCACCAGAATCCCTATGCCCGAGTTTGTTCACCTGCACGTCCACAGCGAATACAGCTTACTCGATGGTCTGCCGCATCCCAAAGACCTTGCCGCGCGCGCAGCGGAACTGGGACAGCCCGCGCTTGCCCTGACCGATCACGGCGCAATGTTTGCCGCGATCGAATTCTATGATGTGTGCCAGGCGCAAGGCATCAAGCCGATTATCGGTATGGAAGCATACCTTGCCAGACAGTCGCGGCACGATCGTGATCCCAAAGAGGATCGCAATGCGTATCATGTGCTCTTGCTCGCCGAAAACAACGTCGGCTATCAAAATTTATTGAAACTGGCATCGGCAGCGCAACTGGAAGGATTCTACTACTATCCGCGCCTCGATCGCGAACTACTCGCGCAATACCACGCCGGATTGATTTGCACCACCGGTTGCCCATCCAGTCTGGTGCCGCGCTTGATTCTTGAAAATCGCCACGATGAAGCGCGCCGCGCGCTGGCGTGGTTCCGCGAGGTGTTTGCCGGGCGTTTTTACATCGAACTGCAACATCATCGCGTCGGCGATTTTGCCACACTCAACCGCCATCTCCTCGCGCTGGCGCGCGAATTTGATTTGCCGGTGGTGGCAACGAACGATGCGCATTATTTGCGTCCCGAAGATGCCGGCGCGCAGGATATTTTGCTCTGCATTCAAACGAACACCGTCGTCTCCGATACCAAGCGGATGCGGATGGAGGGGAGCGATTACTATCTGCGCTCTTCCGAAGAGATGTACGCGCTCTGGCACGAAATTCCAGAAGCGCTCACCAACACGCTGGTCATTGCAGAACGTTGTAACGTGGATCTGGATTTCAAGGGCTATCACCTGCCCGTCTTTACCGTCCCCGCAGGGCATACCCCAGCCACGTATCTGCGCTCTCTGTGTGAAGAGGGATTCAAAAAACGCTATCCGAATGGCAATCCCGCCGCGCGCCAGCGTCTGGAGTACGAACTGAGTGTCATCCACGCGATGGGATTCGATACGTACTTTTTGATTGTGTGGGATTTGATTCGCGCGGCGCGCGAGCGCGATATCTGGTTCAACGTGCGCGGCTCGGCCGCCGGTTCGATGGCGGCGTACTGCGCCGGCATCACCAATCTCGATCCGCTCAAACACAATCTCATCTTCGAGCGCTTTCTCAATCCGGGGCGCATTTCGATGCCCGACATTGATCTGGATTTTCAAGACGATCGGCGCGCTGAACTCATCGAGTACACGATTCAAAAGTACGGCAAGGACAACGTCGCACAGATTATCACCTTTGGCACGATGGCAGCTAAAGCCTCGATTCGCGATGTGGGACGCGCGCTCGATTATCCCCTGAACGAAGTGGATCGCATCGCCAAAATGCTCCCCACAGGACCCAACGTCCGCATAGACGAGTGCCTGGAAAAAATCCCCGAGTTTCGTCAGGCATACGAAGAGAATGATTACATCCGCAAGTTGATTGACAATGCACGCTTGCTGGAGGGCGTGGTGCGTAACGCGGGCACACACGCCGCCGGCGTCGTCGTCGCGGATCGTCCGCTGGTCGAGTACGCGCCACTGCATCGTCCGACCAAAGGTGATCAGAGTGGCGGTTTTCCCGTCGTGCAGTACGAAATGAACTGGCTCGAGCGCGTCGGTTTGTTGAAGATGGACTATTTGGGGCTGGCATCGCTCACGGTGATGCGGCGCGCGTGCGAGTTGATTCAACAACGTCACGGCATTGCCTACGATTTGAACAACATTCCCGTCGAAGATCCCAAAGCGTTCGAGTTGTTAGCGCGCGGCGATGTGACCGGTGTGTTTCAGGTGGAAGGTGCCGGGATGCGCCGCGTGCTCCAGCAACTGCGTCCCACCAGGTTTGAACACGTCGTCGCCACAATCAGTTTGTACCGCCCCGGTCCGATGGAACACATCGGCACCTACATCAATCGTCTGCACGGCAAAGAGCGCGTCGAGTACAAACATCCCAGACTCAAACCGATTCTCGAAGAGACGTTTGGCATCATCGTTTATCAGGAGCAAATCATTCAAATCGCCGTCGCGCTGGCCGGATACAAACCGGGCGAAGCGGACGAAATTCGCAAAGCGGTCGGCAAAAAGATCAAAGAGAAGATCGAAGCGCATCGCGAAAAATTCGTGCAGGGCGCGGTGGCAAACGGCATCGAACGTTCGGTAGCCGAAGCCATCTACAGCGACATTGAGTTTTTTGCGCGCTATGGTTTTAACAAAGCGCATGCCGCGAACTATGCCGTGTTAACGTGCCAGACCGCGTTTCTCAAAGCCCACTATCCGCTCGAATATATGACCGCGCTGCTCACCACCGAAATCGGTAACGTCGAAAAAGTGGGACAATTGGTGAGCGAAGTACGCCGAATGGGCATCGAAGTGGTGCCACCGAACGTGAACACCAGCGATGTCATCTTTACGATTACGCCGGACAGTCGCGGCATTTACTTTGCACTCAGCGCGATCAAAAACGTCGGGGTGAACGCGGTCGAGGTCATTGTGAACGCGCGCAAGCAAGGCGGTCCCTTCCGAACGCTGGACGATTTTTGTCGTCGTGTGGACTTGCGTCAGGTGAATCGGCGCGGGCTTGAATCGCTCATCAAAGCCGGCGCGCTGGACGATTTTGGACGGCGTTCGCAACTACTCCAGGTCCTCGACCGAATGCTGGCGGCTTCGCAAGCCGTGCACGAAGCCAGCGCGCGCGGTCAACTTTCGATGTTTGGCGCGCTCGCGGTCGCCGCGCCGGTGGATACGTTCGGCGTCTTGCCCGATGAGCCGGAAATTCCCCAGCGCGACAAACTGGCAGCGGAGAAGGAATTGACCGGCGCTTACTTTTCGGATAATCCGCTCTTGCGTCTGGCGAAACACGCGGACAAGCGCGTGACCCATCTGGCACAACAACTCGACGAATCACTGGCGCGGCAAACCGTCACGCTGGCGGGTGTGGTCACCAGCGCGCGCGTCATCACCACCAAAAAAGGCGACGCGATGGCGTTCGTCTCGCTGGAAGATCCATCCGGCGTGATCGAACTGACCGTGTTCCCCAAAGTGTTCGAACGCACGCGCGCGCTATGGCAAAACGACGCGGTCGTCTTCGTCAAAGGCAAGGTGGATGTGCGCGAGGAGAAACTGCAGGTCATCTGCGACGCGGCTGAAGAGTACAATCTCTCGTTGCCGTCTGCAGCGTCGCCCACCGCAACGACAGTGCAATATGCAATGCCTGATGCGGACGAAGCCGCGCTGGCAGAAATCGAAGTTCCGTTTGAGGATCAAGTGCACTTGCTGCCACCGCCGGAGGAACCGCCGGAGGACGGTGTTCAGTGTTCGGTAGGCAGTGTTCAGTGTTCAGTGAGCGGGCAGGAGGCAGGTGGCAGGAGGCAGGAGGCAGAAGGCGGGAGGGAGGAGGCAGAAGATGGGAGGCAGGTGGCAGAAAGCGGTAACGGTAGTGAGGGATCTGTTGAGCCGAAGCACGTTGCCGAAGCACGCGCATCGTATCAACCCGCGCGGCACTTGTACATTTTCCTCGCGCGCACTAACGACTATGCTGAAGATGTGCGACGAATGCGCGAACTCTTTACGTTGTTGTCGAGTGCACGTGGAAACGATCGCTTTACGTTCTACGTGCCCAATCCGCAAGGTATCGTCCAACTCGATTTTCCGAATCACTCGACCAGTTACAGTCAGGTGCAAAACACGCTGAACGAACTGATGCGTGAATGGGGCAAATTAGAAGTGCATTGAGGAGACGCGCGTTTTCGTCGGCGCTTGGCGCACAGACGTAAATGTAAAGTAATTACTCAGCCGTGCTATCAATCGCGCGCGACAAGCCCCACCCCCTAACCCCCTCCCCACGCCGCAGAAC
>DAOTYB010000075.1:0-2989 GCA_034435315.1 Anaerolineae bacterium
TCGGCGCGGGTCGGTGGGGTTCGGCGAACTTTGTGGGAGCGTTTCATCGGTCACCTCTCTTTTAGTGGAATGGACGCATTATGCCACGATTTGCCCCCAAACTGAAATGCACCCAAAGCGCAAAGCGCTGGGTGCAATTTGCATTTTTCTATCTTTTGCGTAGAATCGGGCAGGATAGAGACGAGGCGCACCGGCGATGTGAACGTTCACTGCGCCGCCTCGCTCTGACCGAATGGACTCTTGCTCACAGGAGGTTTGAATGGAACTTGCTCGACTCATCCGCAGCATCCCTGACTTTCCCGTCAAAGGCATCCTGTTTCGAGACATTACCACTCTCATTCGCGATGGCGAGGCGTTTCAAGAGGTGATTGACACGCTAGTGGAGCGTTACATTGACAGCGATGTCGAAGTGGTCGCGGCAATCGAAGCGCGCGGTTGGATTTTTGGTGCGCCGCTGGCATACGAACTGGGCGCGGGCTTTGTGCCGATTCGCAAGCCGAGCAAACTTCCCGCGGAAAAGATCAGTGTCGAATACGCGTTGGAGTACGGCACGAACAAATTGGAGATGCACAAAGACGCGTTCGCACCCGGCACCAAGGTCTTGCTGGTGGACGATTTGCTCGCGACGGGTGGGTCTGCCAGAGCCGCCACGCAACTCATCGAGAAATTGGGCGGCAAGGTGGTGAGCATCGCTTTCCTCATCGAGTTGGTTGACCTGCACGGGCGCGACGCGCTCAAAGGTTACGATGTCTTTTCGCTGATTCAGTTCGAAGGAGCATAACGGCAGTCCCGCGCGGGCGTTCACGGAACGCCCGCGTATTTTTTTACCCGTATCCACAACGCTGTTCCAGCGTCATAATTGAGAGACCGCTGTGAACTCTGAACACGAGTTACTCGAACGCGCGCGGCGCTTTGATCGAGCGGCTTTGGGAGCCATCTATGATCAGTACAGCCCCGCGCTCTATCGCTACGCGGCGCGTCTATTGGGAAACGCCGACGCGGCGGAGGAATGTGTCGCCGAAGTCTTTAGCCGATTTTTGCACGCGCTCAAAAACGGCGGCGGTCCGCGCGAACACTTGCAAGCGTACCTCTACCGCATCGCGCACAACTGGATCACCGACCAGTGGCGCCGCGCGCCACCGCTCACTTTATCTCTCCGCGCTGAGGTGAGTGTGGAGACGTCCAGCGCGCCCGACGACGCGCTGGGACAACGGTGGGAGCACGCGCGCGTGCGCGCCGCGCTGGCGCGACTCACACCAGAGCAACGTCAAGTCATCGTGTTAAAGTTCGTCGAAGAACTGGATAACGCCGAGATTGCCGCCGCGTTGAACAAACCCATCGGCGCGATCAAGTCACTGCAACATCGCGCGCTCGCGGCATTACGGCGCGCGCTCGTTACACCCGAGGATGTCGAATGAACGATTTTACCGAATCCGATGTGCAGAACGCGCTGGCACAACTCAAGTCCTTCCCGCCGCGCGATCCACGCGCGGCGGCGCATGGTCGCGCCCAGTTTCTTGCTCAAGCCGAATCGTTGCAACCGACCGTATCCGCGCGCTCCTTTTGGCGTCAAATAGGATGGACACACCTATTTTCACGAAAGGAGCGATTCAGTATGCCAGTGCTTGTTGCCGTAGTACTCGCCTTTGCCGTTGCGGTTGGTGGCTCGGGCGTGGCGGTGTACGCCGCGCAAGACGCGCTGCCCACCGATCCGCTGTACACGGTCAAACTGTTCACCGAAGAGGTGCAACTCAATTTCGCCGGCGATCCGACCGCGCGCGTGGACACCTTGCTCGAATTGACGCAGCGACGTGCGCAAGAAATTGCCGCGCTCGGCGCGCAAGGCAAACCGATTCCCGAACAGGTGACCCATCGTCTAGAAGAACAAACCGAAGCGGTGCTGCAAACTGCGGCTGGAATGGACGATGCAACAATGGCGCGCGTCCTCGAACAAATCCGTACGCGCTTTGAAGCGCAAGCCCAGGTGATCGCTCAGGTGCAGACGCGCGCGCCCGAACCAGCCGTGCCAGCATTGCAGCAAGTTCAAACACTTCTCGCCGCGCGCGTTCAAGTGGTACAAGCCGCGCTCTCCGATCCGCACATGTTGCGCGAACAGATGCGCCATCGCCTACCACCGCGTCCGCGCCCCACCGAATTGCCACGCCCGACCATCACGCGCACGTTGACGATTCCACCGCGCACTCCCACCCCACGTCCCGACGTGCCGCCGCGCACCATCACGCCGCGTCCCGATGTGCCGCCACTCACCATCACGCCGAGTCCCGATGTGCCGCCGCGCACCATCACCCCGCGTCCCGATGTCCCACCATTCACCATTACCCCGCGTCCCGATGTGCCGCCGCGCACCATCACCCCGCGTCCCGATGTGCCGCCACTCACCATCACGCCGCGTCCCGATGTGCCGCCGCGCACGCTCACGCCGCGTCCCGATGTCCCACCATTCACCATTACCCCGCGTCCCGATGTGCCACCGTGGGGAATAACACCGCGCAAGCCGTGAGGCAGTAGGCAGTGGGACAGTGGAACAGTGGATAGTGGATAGTGGATAGTGGATAGTGGATAGTGGTTAGTGGTTAGTGGACAGTTAATCAGTTGAACAGTATCGCAACGCCGGACGAGTCCGCTGGAATCGTCCGGCGTTTTGCGTCCTCCGCCCTCCGTCCTTCGTCCTCGCCTTCCGTCCTTCGTCCTCCGCTCTCCGTCCTCCGCCCTCCGTCCTCCGTCATTCGTCGTTCGTCATTCGTCGTTCGTCATTCGTCATTCATGCATTTGGCTCATTGGCTCTGGCTCATTTGTCATTTGCTCATTTGTCATTGTATAATCGCGCTATGACTGACTTGCTTTTAACCAACGGTAACTACTCAGCCCGTCTCAGCAGGTTGAGCTGATGAGCGCGTGGCGGGGATAAAAGGAGTCCCCATTAAAGCCGCCTGCAATGCAACAATCACCCGCTGTCCATTCTTGCGCG
>DAOTYB010000076.1:0-2807 GCA_034435315.1 Anaerolineae bacterium
TGGGGACGACGAACAACTATGCGCCGATCGCGATGAGCATCAAAAAGGCAGCGCAGAGTTTCATCAAGCAAGGGGTCGTGGTGAGTGAAGGGATATTGAATCGCGTGGAGATGGCATTTCGCGCGTATGACCCGTGCTTTGGATGTGCGACGCATTCGTTGCCGGGGCAGATGCCACTGGAGGTGACGGTGCGGGATGCGCGCGGGAATGTGGTGGAGGTGCTCAAACAGTTCTGTGAGTAGAGTTTCAAGTTTCAAATTTCAAGTTTCGGGTTTGTTAGTTTCAAGTCAGCCGATAGAAAACTTGCAACCTGCAACCCGCAACCTGAAACCTGTAACCTGAAACCTGCAACCTGAAACCTGCAACCTGAAACCTGTAACCTGAAACCCTAAAAGGGGGCATCGATGATTTCACTTGAACTCTTGCGACGTTATCCATTCTTTGGTGGCTTGAGTGAAGCGGAATTAAAAGAAATTGCGATGATTTCAGAGGAAATTCACGTTCCTGCTAAAACCATCTTGTTCGAGGAAGGTCAAAGTGCCGATGCGTTCTTCTTGCTGTTGGAAGGGAGTGTGGATTTGTTCTTTAATTCACCGCTGGGACCAGAAGTTCAAATTCATATCAGCGAAGTAAATCCCGGCGAACCTTTTGCGATCTCTGCGCTCATTCCACCGCACATCCTCAAACATACGGCGCGGGCTGCCACGCCGGTTCATGTCATCAGGATTGCGGCTGCCCCCTTGCGCGAACTGTGCAATCGGAATATGCGTCTGTGTTGCGCGTTGATGCGCCGTGTGGCAGAAGCCGCGATGGAACGTCTGGAATACACGCGCGTACAACTCGCTGCCGCGCAGGTGTGACCAGTCCTCGGATGCGCCGTGTGCCGTGAGTGGCGTCAACTCACGGCATTTTTTTTGTTTTCAACACGGATGACAACAGGGAGGACGCGTCCATCGCGTCACGTTAACGCCTGCCCGCATTGAGCGCGATAGCCACACTGGCGGCACCGCGGCGGATCGCTATGACTGCGCGGTAGGTCACGTGCTACCCAATCGTGGCGTAGTGCCGCCAGTACCTCCAGAAGCCGCGCGCGCAAGGCGTCCGTTAGCGGTACACGGAATACCACATCGCGATACTTGAGCAAGCCATAGCCACTCGCCACGCCGAAATGTTCTTCGACCAATACCACGTAGGCTGCCAGTTGCAGAATATCCGATTCATACGGTATGCGCGCGACGCGGCTGGGTTTGACCTCAACAGGAATCAGCGCGCCACCTTCCTCGACGATGTAATCGGGCTTGCCGACCAGACCGTACCGCCGCGAGATCAACGGGCGCTCCACTTGTTGCCACGCGCCGGTATCGGCATAGATAATACGCGCGCCATAAGGTAGCCCAGCGCGCACACGTTGCTGTCGCGCGGCAAGGAAAAATACCAGTGCGACGCAAAACGCGAGGAGAGATAAAATTGCGAACACGTTGGACATTTTGAGGAGGTGGTGCCCCACCCCCTTGCCTTCTCCCCGTTGAGGCGAAAAATCTTTCGCCCCAACGGGGTGGGGGAGGTAAAGGAGGGGTTGGTGGCCGGCGGCAAAGCCGCCCGCTACCAACCTCCTTAACTCCCCCTGCTCTCCCCGCTTTGCGGGTAGAGCAGGAGGCAGGGGGATGAGTGGGGAAAAACTATTGCTCAAAACGAGCCTCATAAAGATTTCGCGATGTTGAGCCTGATTTTTGTGAGAGAGCACTAGGGCGTGGCGAGAATTGCCGTGAACACATACAGCACCGCCAGAGACAACGCAATGCCCAAAAAGATGACGGCGGCGCACTTCAGTATATTCACGCTTTGCACAATCTGCCCATGCTCGCGATGCTGCGCCACTCCTTTCTCCAGCGATACGCGATCGGCGGGTTCCACTCCCCGAACGTGATGCAGCCACCAGGCGCGACGACAAAAGACATATTCGCCAACTTCACTTGCGCGGATCAGGCGCGCGGGATGTGTCATTCCATCTCCTTTCAAAATCACGTAACGTTTGTTCTAGTTTTTCTTGCCGCACGGCTACGGTCAAATCACCGCGCGTACGCTCCAGCACTCCCCGTACCATATCGGTAGTACGGCGCAAGCCACCGGTGAGCGCATCGGGAAAATCCATCGTGACCAGCAACGCGTAAATGTCATCCATTGCGGCAAGTATCTTTTCTGCGCGCGCACTCTCCGTGTGACGCATAATGTCCAGCGCGTGACGCCGCAGTTCACCCGCCGCTTCGCCCAGGCCGTTCAGATACGCCGCATAGTCCACTCCTAACGCATCGGGGTCGGGTAGCGGCGCGTCGGTAACAAGGGCGTAAACGATGTGTGCCTCGGCAAGTTCCTTGAGGGCATCTTGTACATAGCCGGTGAAATACAAATCGGGGTACGCCGCGAGCGTGGTCTTGATTTGCGCGGCGATTTCGCGCGTGCGTGCCAGCAGGTGTGTCGCCTCTGCATATTCCGCGCGGTGCGTCGCGCGAATCGCCAGCGAGCAATGCCGAATCAACTCGCGCGAGGCGATGAGCGTGCTATCGCGCGCGGCGTTTTTGGCCTCGAAGGTCTTGCGAATCTTTTCGCCGATGGCATCCAGTGTTTGCATAAACAGCCTCATTCAGAAAATTTATGCGCATAGTACTGTAAAAGCGCGCGCGTGTCAAAGTCCACAATCTACGGGGTGTATTTCAGTTTGGGGGCAAGCTTCTCAGCCCACCTTATTGCACTTTTGCAAACGCATAGCCCCACCCCCTGCCCCCTCCCCGTTGGGGCGAAAAATTTTT
>DAOTYB010000077.1:0-8885 GCA_034435315.1 Anaerolineae bacterium
TTGTCATTGCGAGGAGCGGTCTTTGCGACGAAGCAATCCCCTATTGCGGTGTGGAGATTGCTTCGCCGCTGCGCGGCTCGCAATGACAGGGGGCTGACTTTGCACAAGCCCTGCACCCGCCTCAAACTATGCTTGCCATACAACAGCGGCGCGTGTATAATGCATTTGCTCGATTTACTGGAAAGGAAAATTACTATGGAGATACTGATTTCCAATATAAGCAACGTGTTGATTTTCATAGTGATGCTGGGCATCTTGATTTTTGTGCACGAACTAGGCCACTATGCCGTTGCCAAACGTCTGGGTATCCCGGTGCTCGAATTTGGCTTTGGCTTTCCGCCGCGCCTCAAAAAACTTTTTACCCGTGATGGTACCGAATACACACTCAACGCGATCCCGCTTGGCGGCTTTGTGCGCTTGTATGGCGAGGAAGATCCCAGCGTCGCGGGAGGCTTTGCCGCTGCTAAAGCCTCGGTGCGCGTGCCGATTCTGCTCGCCGGCGTGACGATGAACTTTATCCTCGCGCTGGTACTCCTGGTGATCGTGGCATTCTTCACACCGCCATACGTTTCGATTCAAACAACGACAATTAGCGATGTGATGCCCGAGTCCCCCGCCGCGTTGATTGGCTTGCGAGAAGGGGACACCATTGTTGCCGTGAACGGCAAGCCCATCAAACACGATTATCCCACCTTTCGCCAATTGATTCGTGAGAACGCCGGACGCGAGATAACGCTTGAGGTGATGCGCAAGAATCAAATGCTCGAACCACTGCGGGTAGTACCGCGCCCCAATCCACCACCCAATGAAGGTCCCCTTGGCATTCGCCTGACAGGATGGTTAGGTTTACGTGTGACCGATGTGGCGAGCGGTTCGGTAGCAGACAGGGCAGGCATACGGCGCGGCGATGTCTTGCTGTTTTTCGTCGAACCCCAACGTCCCTTGCGTGATCAAAACGAACTCGCGCAATTCACCTTGACGCATCAGGGCTGGAAAATCGAATGGCGTGTGTGGCGCGACGGTCAATTGAGCGAGCCGATCGTGGTACAGATTCCTGAACGCCTCAATCCTCAGGAGGCTACACTGGGCTTGAGTATGCACCTTTCGCCTGCCGAAGCACTTGTCAAGGCAACCTTCGATACACTGGTCATCCTCGCTTCGATTCCCGTACTGTTTGTACAAGCCTTTTCAGGTGGACTGCCGGCGAATGCGGTTGTAGGTCCCGTCGGGATCTATCAGTTCACTGGCGAGGTCGCACAACGTGGCGGAATGCTGGGGCTGGTACAACTGCTGGCACTCCTTAGCCTGAACCTTGCCGTGATCAACCTATTGCCGTTTCCCGCGCTCGATGGCGGTCGCCTCTTTTTCATCGGAATCGAATTGTTACGCGGGGGCAAGCGGATTGATCCTCAAAAAGAAGGCTTGTTACACCTGATTGGCTTTGCGATCTTGCTGGGCTTGATTATCATTATTTCATACTTTGACGTGCTCCGCCTGGTGACAGGACAACCCCTGTTGCCAGCACCCTGAGCCAGAGCCTATGCCCCAAGTGGATGATGCTGCTCGACTCGACGAGGACGCGCCGCGCTGTCCCGCTTGTGGCAAGCGTGTCAGTACCGAGATGACCGTTTGCCCCGCGTGCGGCTATGCATTATTGCCGCGCCGCGCGCGCATCCGCTGCAAACAGTGTGCGAGTCGAATCCCTGCCGATGCGACCGTGTGCCCCCGCTGTCACAGCGATCCGCGCGTGGAACGCCTCCCCGCGCGGCTGGGGCGCGGTGTGGCGATTGTGTTGGCGGTGGTGTTCGCCGCGTGTCTGCTCTGGGTTCTGTGGCGCGCTGTGACAACGAATGCCTTTGCGCGCGCGTTCACTGCGAGCACGCCAACGACCGTACCGGCAACGGTGATTCACGTGATTCACGTGGTTGCATCACCGGTGCCGCCGTCACTCACCGCCACTGCCGAACCGACACCCACCGCGCGCGTTTCGCCCACACCCACCCGGCGCGGTGCGCGCCCGGTCACACCTGTCCTCACGGCGACGCCCACCCTGCCGCCTGGTTTCTATCCCACGCCGCAACTCCTCGCGCCCGCGCATCTGACGGTGTACAGTGGCACAACAACGAGCATCTTGCTAGAATGGTTACCGGTCACCCCGAGCGGTTTACGCGAAAACGAGTGGTACGAAGTGCGCCTGATGTACACGACGCCTCAGCATACCCCCGGGGAGTATCGCCACTATACCAAAGAAACACGCTGGAACGTGCGCCCCGACTGGCGCAACGACATAGCGCCCGATGCACGAGAAATCCGCTGGACGGTCACGGTCATACGCGTCGAAGGGGTAGATCCATTTACCTCTGCCGTGCGGACGCCTGTGAGTTTGTCAAGTATGACGCGGGGGTTTATATGGCAGTAGTGAGGGTTGGAGATTGGAGATTGGGGATTGGGGATTAGAGATTGGAGATTGGGGATTGGGGATTAGAGATTGGAGATTGGAGGTTGAACAATGGAACGTCAGGTGATTCACAGCGACGATGCGCCTAAAGCAATTGGTCCGTACTCACAAGCGATTCGCGTGGGCGAGTTGGTTTTTTGTTCGGGACAATTGGGGCTAGACCCGGCGACGGGACAACTTGTCAGCGGCGGTGTCGAAGCCGAGACGCGCCGCGCACTGCAAAATCTCGTGGCGGTGTTGCAAGCCGCCGGTGCTTCACTCGAGCACGTCGTCAAAACCACTGTCTTTTTGCTTGATATGAACGACTTTGCCAAGATGAACGCAGTGTACACCGAATTTTTCCCCAGCCGTCCCCCTGCGCGTTCGACAATCCAGGTGGCGCGTCTCCCCAGAGATGGCAAAGTCGAAATCGAAGCAATCGCAGTGGTCAAGTAGCAATGAAAATCCCGCTGCCTGTACGGGCATCGGGATTTTTTACCTCCACTCACCGAGAGTCGGTAACGCGCAGCAATGCCGCCTGCCGTCTTATCACGCTGCCACTGATAGCATACCACCGACTATTTTCTTTCGAGGTACTGCTTGCGATAATACTCCAGGTACTCGCCGCTCTTCAACTTGCGCCACCACCATTCATTTTCCACATACCATTGCACCGTCTTGCGTAACGCTTGTTCAAAGGTGTGTTTGGATGTCCAGCCCAGTGCGCGGAGTTTACTCACATCGAGCGCATACCGCCGATCGTGTCCCGGGCGATCGGGCACCGATTGAATCAACGATTCGGGTTTGCCGAGCAGTTGCAAAATCATCCGCGCCATCACAATATTTTCGGTCTCTTCACCTGTGCCCACGTTGTAAATTTCACCGATTTTACCGTGATGCAGGACAATGTCAATCGCTTCGCAATGATCGAGGACGTACTGGTAATCGCGCACCTGTTTGCCATCGCCATAGAGCGGCAAAGGGAGATTATCGAGCGCGTTGGTGACAAAGAGTGGCACCACTTTTTCGGGATACTGGTACGGTCCGATGTTGTTCGCGCCGCGCGTGATGGTGGCGGCCACGTGGTGCGTGACGACATAGGCATGGATGAGCAAATCCGCGCTGGCTTTGGAGGCAGCATACGGCGAACGGGGTAACAACCGATCGTCTTCGCGCGAACGTCCCTGTTCGACCCAGCCGTACACTTCATCGGTGCCAACTTGATGGTAGCGCAAGCCAAACTTTTTTGCCGCTTCGAGCAATACATACGTGCCATACACATCGGTCTTGATGAACGCATCGGCATCCATAATCGAACGATCCACGTGCGTCTCGGCGGCAAAGTTCACAATCGTGTCAATCGCATACTCGCGAATCGCGCGCTCGACGGCGGACGCATCGCAAATGTCGCCGCGAATAAAAGCATAGCGCGGATGGTTCGCTACATCGCGCAAGTTATCGAGATTGCCGGCATACGTCAGTTTGTCAAAGACGATAGTGCGATAGTCAGGATACTTGTCGAGGATATAATGCACAAAATTCGAGCCGATAAAACCGGCACCACCAGTAATCAACAAGTTTTTCATCGCTACATTTTCTTCCCACGCATTGCATACGCATCTTCCAGCAATGCGCTAAAGTCTTCGGGGGTCAGTTGGTACGTATCGAGTTCCCCCGCGCGTTCACCCCGCGTGACAACTCCTGCAAAATCATTCCCTCGTCGGTTTCCAGAATCCGAATTTCGGAGAGGTTGGTGCGTTCAATGTACTGACCGACCAGACGCAGAATTTCGGAATAGCGGAGCGTGGCTTCCCCGCGCTTGGGTCGCCGCATGTTATCCTCCTTTAACTAAACGCTGGACATCTTCAAAGGACAAGATATGTGTTTCGGTGCGTCGTCCGATTGTTTCGCCGGTGTTGTAGAGTACCGTACCGGTGACGATGACACCATTTTCAAACTCTAGCACACAGATATTGCTGATGCCACGCTTGGCGACGAATTTGCCAATCGCGTGCAACAATTCAGGATAAGCCAGATGGTTCGAACGCCGTTGCATGATACTCCTCCCTCCCCCGATCAAATGCCGACCTGACTGTAATCTCCGATGACCATCTTGAGCGTCTTGGGAGGTCCATCCGCGCGCGTCACGCGCGTATTCCTTCCAATCAAACTATCGGCGATGCGCGTGGGAATATCCATCAGAGTACTGTGTTCCAGAACGACGCTGTGCTCGATTTCGCAGTGGCGAATCAGACAATCGTGATAGATGGAGGTGTAGGGACCGACAAACGCGTTTTCGATGCGCGTACGCTCGCCGATAATCGCTGGACCGCGAATGCGACTATTGTGGACGACCGCGCCCGCCTGCAGCACCACACGCCCTTCGATGATCGAGGTACTATCCACCTGACCTTCGTTCTTGGCTTCGAGAATATCCAGCACCAGGCGATTGGCTTCCAGAATGTCCGACATTTTGCCAGTGTCAATCCAGCCACCGCTCAAGAGATGAGCGCGCACATCGAGGTTGTGATCAATCAGGTACTGAATCGTATCGGTAATCTCCAGTTCGCCGCGCGCGGAGGGTTGAATGGCGTTGACCGCCTCAAAGACGTGATGGTCGAACATATAAATCCCAATCACGCCGTACGGTGAAATGAACTGCCTGGGCTTTTCGACCAGTCGCTTGACGCGCCCATCGCCATCCAGAATTGCCACGCCCATCGAACTGGGATCGTCAAGTTTGTAGAGAATGATTTGCGCGTTCATCGTGCCTTCGCGGAACGCGGCGACCTGTGGCACAATGCCATCGCGAATGAAATTATCGCCCAGAAACAGGATGAACCGTTCGGTGCCGATAAAGTCGTGCGCGATTTTGATGCCGTGCGCGATCCCGCGCGGCGCGTCTTGTACGATATACTCGACGCGCGCGCGAAAACGCGAACCGTCGCCCACAGCGGCTTTGACCTGCTCGCCGGTTTCGGGACTGATGACAATGCCAATGTCGGTGATGCCGGCTTCCACAAGGTCTTCCAGCGCGTAGAACAGCACGGGCTTGTTCGCTACGGGCACCAGTTGCTTGGCGCCTGTATAAGTGAATGGGCGCAAGCGCGTGCCTTTGCCACCCGAAAGCACCAATCCCTTCATTTCGATTTCTCCCCACTCGCATAGTATTGATACAAACTCGCCTCGCCTTTGACATTGTTGAGCACAACACCGATGAGGCGCGCATTCACTTTTTCGAGCAAGGCTTTGGCTTTGCGCGCATGTTCGCGCTTGGTTTTGCCGGCGCTGATGACGAGTACGACCGCGTCCACCTTGGAGGACAAGACCGCCGCATCGGTCACCGCAATCACCGGCGGCGCATCGAACAAAATCATCTCGGCGTGCTGTTGCAATGCCCCAATCACCTCACTCATTCGTCGTGAGGCTAAAAGTTCCGCCGGGTTCGGCGGGAGGGTGCCACTCGACAACAGGAAGAGGTCGGGGACGCCGGTCGCTTGCAAGGGAGGCTGGCTCATCAACGTATCGTCGCGCATCATATCGGTAAAGCCGGGGGTACTGCGGGCATCGAAAATTTGATGCAAGGAAGGACGACGCAAATCGCAATCCACCAGAATCACTTTTTTACCCGCCTGTGCAATGACAACAGCAAGATTCGCCAGTGTGGTGGATTTACCCTCCTCAGGTGAGGCAGAAGTGACCACCATTGAGCGAATCGGTTTGTCTAAACTGCTAAATTCAAGATTGGTGCGCAAGGTACGATACGCTTCGCTAATCGGTGAACGGGGATTGGAAACAGTAATCAAATTGGATAAGCGGTCTTCGGGCATCGGGAACTCCGGTGGTTAGTGGTTAGTGTGGTTAGATGGGGTTGCCGCAGTGTGGGCAAAGTTTTTGGGCGCGTGGTCTGGGTGTGGATGTGCTCGCGCGTTCAGCAATGGAAGGAATGGCAGCGAGCACGGTAACACCAATGACGCGTTCAAGGTCTTCGGTCGTGCGAATAATATCGGATTCAAGCCATTCGAGAACGAAAATCAAGACGAGTCCCAGCAAAGCGCCCAGCACGGCACCCGCCAGTGTGTTGATGAGCGTCCGAGGAGAGAACAGATCTGGTGAGGTGGCATTGATGATGTTGACCAACACCCGATCGCGCTGATCAATCTGCAAGTTCTGTTGGTTGTGATAGGCAACGAATACCTCTGCCAGTGTACGCGCCATCTTTGCCGCTACATCGGGCAACGGATGACGCGCTTCGAGTGTAATCGTCAAGTTGGATTCGTCAGCATTAAAGTAAATCTGGCTGACAAATTTCTGCGGCGTCACGTCCAGTTGCAACTGGTCAATCACTTGCTGGGTCAACATCGGCGATTGCATCTGTTGCACGTACAAACGCAAGAGATTTTTGATCGCCAGTGTTTGCCCATAATCCGAGGGACGCGACGGCACAGTACTCAAGGTCACTGTAGATTTGAAAATCGGTGTCTGGAGTTTGCTGAAGACGTACGCGCTACCGGCGGTCAAAATTGCCAGTACGAGGATGATCCAACCACGCTTCAACAGGACGCGCGCGTAATCTTTGAGTTGCATGCGATTCTCCTCCAAAAATGTGGGGCAAATTTGAAAATTTGCCCTACGTCCTCTATTTTCATCCGTCGTGGTGGACGGTTACGCCCATGCACAACTCCTCCGAAAATCCGTTTGTCCACGAAGGTCACGAAGGAACACGAAGAGAAAACCTTCGTGAACCCTCGTGTGTTCTTGGTGGATATTTTTCATCCGTCGTGGCGGGCGCATGCGCCCATGAACAACTCCTTACGAAAAATATAGTCACATATCGCCAGACGGCGTCTGTATTTTACCACAAGTTGAAGAAATGGGGTAACTACTCAGCCCGTCTCAGCAGGTTGAGCTGATGAGCGCGTGGCGGGGATAAAGGGAGTCCCCATTAAAGCCGCCTGCAATGCAACAATCACCCGCTGTCCATTCTTGCGCGCGGTCGAAATATAGCCACGAATCTGGCAGAACATCTCGGCACCTGCGACCGTTCGAAAAGCGCCAGAGACTTTCTGCTTGACCTTCACCATGCGGAGGTCACGCTCCGCTTGGTTGTTATCGAACGGCACCTTAAAATCATACATAAACGCCAGCACCTCCCGTTTGTGCACCCTGAGCCGATCCAACAGGTTCTTCGCGGGGGTTTGTTTGACCCGCCCCCGCCGCTTCGGTGTGGACTCGACGACAGGTGGGCGATTCGCCTCTAGTCCCTCGGCGATGAGGGCATCATAGCGTCTCTCAAACTCCTGGAGGCGCTCGGTCGTCAGGCGGGACTGACCGTGCTGTTTGGCTTGCTCTACCTCCTTCTTGATGTCCAGCAGCAGTTTGCTCATTTCCGTCGCCCACGCTTGCTGGTAGCGTTCACGGATGAACTCCAGTTCGCGCAGAGGATGGCTATTGCACAAGCCGTGCGCCGCATCCGTGTATTTGAAGTAAGACTTGAACGCATCGTGCACCGCTGTCCCATTGAAGTGAGGCAGGATCCCGATCGCCTCCAACGCTGCGCTGCCACGCTTGGGGTGGATGGCGTAGTGGGTCAGGTGGGCGGTGCTGGCCACATGCACCCACTGCAACTGACCCGCCACACGCAAGCCGCTTTCGTCGAAATGCACGACCTCCGCCCGAGTCAGTTGCGCTTTCACCTTTGCTATGGCGGGGGCGACCTGCTGAGCCACCTCCGTATTGGCTTGCACCACCGCGGCTTCTGTCAGGGGATAGCCGTAGAGATCATCAAAAATCTCGGTCGTGCGTTCCAACGGGATATGGTGATAGACGTTGAAATAGGTCGCCTGCGCTTGGAGATGCGTACCGTATTGCACAGGTTGTGTCACTTCGGGTGGGAACGCACCGGCGTTGACTTGACCACACTGGGGGCAGGTCTTGATTTCGGCACGGTGTTCGGTGACCTGAATCTGCACCGGCGGCACGTCAAACACCTGACGGCGTTCGTAGTCGTGCGGTGTCACCTGTTCCAGAGAAGCGTGGCAGCGGCAACAGGAAGCGACGGGGTGTACCACGACATGGTGGGGATGCGCCACGGGGCGTAGCGTATGTCCGCGATGACCTGGTTGCCCACCCGTGGGCTTGCCGCTGGGCTTTCGCAAACTGCGTGGGCGAGGTTTAGCCAGCCCGTCGCTCGAAGGAGGCTGGTTGCTATTGCGGCTGTTCTGCGCCCAGCGATCTTCGTAGACGTGGAGGCACGTTTCCAACTCAGTAATTCGCTGCACGAGCCGTTCGACGAGGGCAACCACAGCTTCTTCGCCTTGTTGGTATGCCGCACGAACTTGTTCTTGCGTCGGGAGTGGTATTGGTGGCATCGCCACCATTATCGCTGACGTAGGTATACTTTTCAATACAAAAACCGTCCAAGTTCAGTCTTGGCTGAGTAGTTACG
>DAOTYB010000078.1:0-2105 GCA_034435315.1 Anaerolineae bacterium
ACGCCGCAAGGACTGGCGCAAGCGCGCACCCAGTTCCAGCGCGAGGCGCGCGTCCTTGCCAATCTGCACCACGATAATTTGCCGCGCGTCACCGACTATTTTTCGTTCGGCGGAAACGAGTACCTCGTGATGGACTTGATCGAAGGGATGGGACTGGATCAAGTCGTCCAGCATCATGGCGCGATTAGCGAAGGCGCGGTGCGCGCGTGGATGAACCAGGTGCTCGACGCGCTCATCTACATCCACAGCCAGAACCCGCCAGTCATCCACCGCGATATCAAACCAGCGAACATCATCCTCAAACCCGATGGCAAAGTGGTGCTGGTGGATTTTGGCTTGGTCAAACTGCTCGACCCGAACAACCCGCGCACACTCTCGGCGATGCGCGCAATGGGCACGCCCGAATACGCCCCCATCGAGCAGTTTTCGCCGGGTATGTACACCGATGCGCGGTCTGACATTTACAGTTTAGGCGCAACGATGTATCACCTCTTGAGTGGACGCCCACCGCTGGACGTACCGCACCGTTTGGTTGACCCGACGCAGATGCCGAACCTGCGCGCCATCAATCCCAACATCTCTCCACAGATGGAGTGGGTGGTGCATAAAGCGCTGGAGATTCAGCCGCAGAATCGTTTTGCCAGCGCGACGGAGATGAAACAGGCACTTGCCGCAACCGCACGCCCGCCTGCATACACCCCACCGCCGACTGCATCAGCGACCCCGCCAGTGTCGTCGCGCCAACAAACTGCGCCACTCGTGCCGATGCTGGCGGGTATTGCTGGGGTAGTGGCGTTGTTGGTTGTAGTACTGGCAATCGCGCTGCTGGCGCGTCAGCCGAACACTGTGGCGCTGGCGCCCACCAGCACGACCGTCGCCAGCCGACCGCCGACCGCTGTGCCGACCGCCACACCCATCATCATCGTCGTTACCGCCACGCCGATTCCAACGCCCACATTTACAGCGACGCCGCGCGTCACGCCCACCCCACGCGCCGGCGAAACGCGCATCGCTACAGATGGCGCACCGATGGTCTATGTGCCTGCCGGCGAATTCACGATGGGGAGCAACGATGGCGAAAGTGATGAAAAGCCACCGCACACCGTTTACCTCGACTCATTCTGGATTGACAAGTATGAGGTGACGAACGCGCAATACAAACAGTGCGTGGATGCGGGCAAATGCTCCGCGCCCTACCAAAGGAGATCCTACACGCGCGATTCATACTACGGCGATGCACGATACGACAACTATCCAGTGATCTACGTTTCGTGGAACGATGCAAACGCGTACTGCGCGTGGGCAGGCAAGCGCTTGCCAACCGAAGCCGAATGGGAAAAAGCCGCGCGCGGGACCGATGGGCGAATTTATCCGTGGGGCAATCAATGGGATGTGCGAACAACCCGGCGGTTGAATTTCTCTGACAGAAATGACCCCACTGGTCCATCGGATAATCAGGCAGACGATGGGTACGGTGATACGGCACCGGTTGGCACTTATTCTGCCGGCGCAAGTCCGTATGGCGCGCTGGATATGGCGGGGAATGTGTGGGAGTGGGTCGCGGACTGGTACGATTCAAATTACTATTCCATTTCACCGCGCAACAATCCGACAGGACCATCTTCAGGACAGTATCGCGTGGTGCGCGGTGGCGCGTGGCTCAGCATTGGGAACGTCGTGCGCGCCGCCGCCCGCAGCAGGAACTCGCCTACGTACACGTACCTCAACGTGGGTTTTCGGTGCGCCCAGTAGTTTCTCCCTTTGTTTCTGGGCTTCTGGTTTCTGTGTTCTGATTTCTGAACGGGGGGTTTGGGGGGCGTAGTTTGCCCCCAATGAAAAATTTTTGAAAAAAAGTGAGACCTGTCAGGTATCCAAAACCTGACAGGTCTTCCGGGGGACAGGCCGGAAAAGGCACGCGTGTTGCGCGGCGGGTCGTGGAACAACAATCACGCTTCGCGCAACGTGCGCGCGTCCAACCGCAACAACAACACGCCAGACAACCGTGACAACAACATCGGTTTTTGGTGCGCCCGGTAATTTTTTGGCGCAGAGGTTGGAGAAGGCGGGCAATTGAAACCGCTGCAACAACTATGCAAAGCCGACCT
>DAOTYB010000079.1:0-6854 GCA_034435315.1 Anaerolineae bacterium
GGGCACTGGGAGTGGAGTGAGGGCGGGCGGCTTCGCCGCCCGCCCTCACTCCCAGCCCTTTGACTCCCCCTCCCAACGCCGCTCTGCGGCGTGGGGAGGGGGCTAGGGGGTGGGGCTTGTCGCGAGGGATAGCAGGGCTGAGTAATTACAAAGATGCAGGACGAAGGATGAGATATTTTTTGTACGCGCTCCCCATTGTCTTTCTCGCCACGTTCTACTTTTATCCGCTCGGCGCGATTTTGCAAACGAGTTTTGCGCGCGAGAATGCGCGTGCAGTTGCAGAAGTTTTCACCGACCCGTACTATGCGCGCGTGCTTGTCTTTACGATTGGACAAGCCACTCTTTCGACGCTGTTGACGGTACTGGTTGCGTTACCCGCCGCCTATATTTTTGCGCGCTATGATTTTCGCGGCGCGGCACTGTTGCGCGCAATGACCACGCTACCCTTTGTGATGCCAACGATTGTTGTCGCAACAGCCTTCAGCGCGTTGCTGGGTCCGCGCGGGAGCATCAATCTGGCATTGATGCAACTGTTCCAACTGGAGCAGCCGCCACTTCGGATGATGCACACCCTCACTATCATTTTGCTCGCCCACATCTTTTACAATTTTACGGTTGTCCTGCGCATCGTGGGCGGCTTTTGGAGCAATCTCGATCCGCAACTCGAACACGCGGCGCGGGTGCTGGGCGCCACGCGCGCGCGCGCCTTCTGGCACATTACATTGCCGCTTCTCGCCCCTGCCCTTCTGGCAGCGGCACTCCTTGTCTTTATTTTCAACTTTACCTCGTTTGGCATTATTTTGATTCTGGGCGGTGCGCGCTTGGCTACGCTCGAAGTAGAAATCTACCGGCAGACCGTCAACTTGTTCAACTTGCCCGTCGCGGCTACCTTGTCCCTGATTCAACTGGTATGCACTTTTGCGTTGACGCTCATCTACACACACTTGCAAGCGCGCCTCGCGCGCCCCTTGCGGTTACGTCCCCAAACGACGGTGCGTCGTCCGCTCGCGCGCGCGCGCGAAAAAATAGTCGTTGCGCTCTACCTGGCCGCGATGGTGTTATTCTTGATGACACCACTCGTCTCAATCGTTGTGGCATCCTTCGAAGAGGGAGGCAGTTATTACGCGGAACTCTTTATCAATCGTCGCGACTCGATTATGTATGTGCCCCCCATCGAAGCGGTGCGTAATTCACTTTTCTTTGCGAGCGCAACGGTCATACTCGCCGCGAGTCTGGGATTGATCGCGGCATATTCACTTGAACAACATCGGCACTCCCGTATGTCTGTGCCTGTGCGTCTGCTCGATGCGGTGTATATGCTACCGCTGGGCACCTCCGCCGTGACGCTGGGGTTTGGTTTCATCCTCGCACTCGGCGGCTGGCGCGCTAGCATTGCTCTGGTGATTGTAGCACACACGCTGGTAGCGTTTCCTTTCGTCGTGCGCGCGATTCTGCCGATAGTGCGGAGCATTGCGCCGCGACTGCACGAAGCCGCGCAGATGCTGGGCGCGTCGCCCGAACGCGTCTGGCGCGAGATTGATTTGCCCATCGTCACACGCGCGTTGCTCGTGGGCGCCGTCTTTGCGTTTACCGTTTCGATGGGCGAATTTGGCGCGACGATGCTGGTGGCGCGTCCCGACCTGCCTACGATTCCAATGGCGATTTATCGCGTGCTGGCACAGCCGGGGCTGGCGAATTTTGGACAGGCACTCGCTCTGTCAACGATTTTGATGGGCGTCACCGCGCTGGGCATTCTCGCCGTCGAACGGTTGCGCGTGGGCGAAGCAGAATTTTAAGGTGGCTATGCTGGAACTCGTCAACATCACCAAGCAGTACGCAGGTGCACCTTTGTTACACGACATTTCGCTGACGATTCACGCCGGCGAAATTGTGTCGCTTTTGGGACCCAGCGGCAGTGGCAAGACCACGCTACTGCGCATCATCGCGGGGCTGGAACAACCCGAACAGGGGGAGGTGATTTTCGAAGGACGCCATCTGCGCGATGTGCCTCCGCACCGGCGCGGCATCGGGATGATGTTTCAGGACCTGGCACTCTTTCCCCACAAGAACGTTTTTGAAAACGTCGCCTTTGGATTGCGAATGCAAGGGCTGGCGCGTGCCGAGATCCGCGCGCGCGTGCACGAGACGCTTACGCTAGTAGGCCTGGCGGGATTTGCTGAACGGGACGTGAATAATCTTTCGGGAGGTGAGCAACAGCGCGTTGCCCTCGCGCGCGCGCTGGCGCCACGTCCCCGCTTGCTGATGTTCGACGAGCCGCTGGGCGCGCTGGATCGGCTGTTGCGCGAACAGTTGGTCACGGAACTGCGCGCGATCTTGAAACGTATCGGAATGACCGCGCTGTACGTGACGCACGATCAGGATGAAGCGTTTGCAATGGCGGATCGCGTGGCGATTTTACACGCGACGCGTATCGTGCAGATAGGCACCCCGGCCGAGATTTATCGCGCGCCAGCCAACACGTTCGTCGCCCAATTTCTTGGCTTGACGAATCTGTTTCCCGCGCGACAACGCGACGATGGGACAGTAGAGACAGTGCTAGGAGAATTTGCACTGCCACCCACAGGACATCCCGGTGGCCCCTCCGTCTATGCGCTGATTCGTCCTGAACGTGTGCGCATAAGCACGACGGGGATTGCCGCGCAGGTAGAAGAGTGTGTATTTCGCGCGGGCAAGTATCGCGCGCGCGTACTGACCGCGCAAGGCGCGCGGATGACCATCGAAACGGAAAACGCTCTAGCCCTCGGCGCCACCATCCATCTGCACATCCAGGCTATCGAGTTGATACAAGAGTAGCACAGGATTGAATCCTGTGCCCATTGTCATTACAATTGACAAGACGGCGTCCGCGTGGTATAATAAATCTACCAAACGGTCGGTAGATTGACACCTGCGCGAGGAGTCCGGTGGCTCTGCCCCACCTGCCGCGCGCAGGGATAGCGCAAATTCACCTGGCAAAGGAGGACAATGCAATGGCGCATGTGATCAACCGGGTCGCCGTTATCGGTGCAGGCACGATGGGTGGCGCACTGGCAGCGCATTTTGCCAATGCCGGTATCCCCGTTTACCTTCTCGACATCGTGCCGAACAAGTTGACCCCGGAAGAAGAGAAGAAAGGACTGACGCTCCAGGATCCCGCGGTCCGCAATCGTATCGTGAACGCCGGTCTGGAGGCAGTCAAAAAAGCACGTCCCGCAGCACTCTTTACCCCTCAAACGGTCGAACGGATTACCATCGGTAATCTGGAAGACCATTTCGAATGGCTGAGCCAGTGTGACTGGATCATCGAAGCCATCATCGAGAACCTCAAGATCAAACAAGACCTGATGGCACGCATTGACGCGGTGCGCAAACCGAACGCCATCATCTCGACGAACACCTCTGGCATTCCCATCAAGGACATTTGCGCGGGACGCTCTGAATCGTTCCAACAGCATTTTCTTGGCACACACTTTTTCAACCCCCCGCGCTACCTCAAACTGCTCGAAGTCATCCCCTCTCCCAAAACATCGCCCGAGGTGCTCCAGTTCGTGGTCGAATTTGGTGAAACCGTACTGGGCAAGGGCGTGGTCGTGTGCAAAGATCGTCCCAACTTTATCGCCAATCGCATCGGAACGCATATGGGCATCTATGCCCTCAAGTACACGCTGGAAAACGGCTATGCCTTTAACGAAGTGGACGATTTCACCGGCCCCATCATCGGACGACCAAAGACCGCCTCGTATCGTTTGCTCGATCTGGTCGGTATTGATGTGATGTATCACGTCGCCAAGAACCTGTACGAAGCCGTACCCGACGACGAATCGCGTGAAGATCTCAAAGAGCCGGGTTTGCTCGAAGAACTCGTCAAGCGCGGTTGGCTGGGGAACAAAGCCAAACAAGGGTTCTACAAAGAAGTCCGCGTCGGCGACAAGCGCGAGTTCCACGTCCTCGATCCCAAGACGATGGAATACAAACCGCCGGAGAAAAAGCATTACGATTCGATTACCAACGCGGAATTCTACGACACGCTGGGCGAACGTCTGCGCTACATCATCTCGCAAAACGATCGCGCCGCGCAGTTCATCTGGGCAACCACCGCGCGCTCGCTGGCATACGCCTCGCATCGCGTTCCTGAAATCGCCGATGAGATTTACGCGATTGACAATGCAATGAAATGGGGCTTTGCCAATGAAGCCGGTCCCTTTGAAATCTGGGATCTGCTGGGCGTTGCCGAAACGGTCGCGCGGATGGAGAAGGAAGGCATTCAGGTCGCCGCGTGGGTCAAGGAGATGCTCGCGACAGGTCATCCCACGTTCTACAAAGACGGGCAGTATTACGATTTATGCAAGAAAGATTACGTGCCGCTCCCGCGACCGAAGAACGTGATTCTCCTGAAAGAGCAAAAGGTCATCAAATCGAATGACAGTGCCTCCTTGATTGATCTGGGAGATGGTGTCGCCTGTTTAGAGTTTCATACCAAGATGAACGCGCTCGACGAAGGCATCATCGAGATTGCGCAAGCCGCGCTGGAAGAAGTGGACAAGAACTTTGTCGGGCTGGTGATTGGCAATCAAGGCGAAGCGTTCTCGGCCGGCGCGAACGTGATGACCATCTACATGGCGGCTGAAGAAAAGCAATGGGACAAGATTGACGCGGTCGCCAAAGCGTTGCAAGATTTCTTGATGGCTGTCCGCTACAGTCCCAAGCCCGTTGTCACCGCGCCGTTCCAATACACACTCGGCGGTGGCTGTGAAGTGGCGATGGCAGGCACGCGCATCGTCGCCCACGCCGAGTCGTACGTCGGTCTGGTGGAAGTGGGAATGGGGTTGATTCCCGCCGGCGGTGGGTGTAAGGAAATGTTGCGCCGCGTCGTTTCGCCGGCGATGCAAACACCCAACGTGGATCCACTGCCCTTCCTGCAACGCGTCTTTGAAACGATCGGCCTGGGCAAAGTGGCAACCAGCGCGGAAGAAGCCAAGCAGATGGGATTCTTTGCGCCGTCGGATCGGATCGTGATGAATCGCGATCAACTGATTGCCGAAGCGAAACGCGCGGTGCTCGAACTAGTCGCTCAGGGATATCGGCCACCGCATCGCGGCAAAATCATCTACGCCGCTGGCGAGCGCTTGCTCGCGGCATTGCATATCGCGCTCTACACGATGGTGCAGGGCAAGTACGCCTCCGAACATGATGCGGTCGTGGGCAAGAAACTGGCGTACATCCTGTGCGGTGGCAATCTCACCTCACCCACCTGGGTGGACGAGCAGTACATTCTGGACCTGGAACGCGAGGCGTTCGTCTCGTTGTGCGGTGAACCCAAGACGCGCGAGCGCATCTCGCATTTCCTGAACACCGGCAAGATTCTGAGGAACTAGGAGGCACACTATGCGTGAAGCAGTTATCGTTTCGGCGGTGCGTACGGCAGTGGGCAAAGCGCCGCGCGGTAAACTCCGCACCCACCGACCTGAAGATATGGCTGCCAGCGTCGTCGCGGCAGCACTGAAACGTGTTCCCGCTCTTGCAGCGGATCAGGTGGAAGATGTCATTTTCGGTTGCGCCTTTCCCGAAGGCGAACAAGGGATGAATGTCGCGCGCATCATCGCGCTGCGCGCGGGCGTGCCCTACAATGTGCCCGCGATGACGATCAATCGCTTTTGCTCCTCGGGCTTGCAAGCGATCGCACTGGGCGCGCAGCAGATCAAAGCAGGCTGGGGCGATGTCATCCTTGCAGGTGGCATCGAGTCAATGAGTATGGTGCCGATGACCGGCTTTCACTTTGCTCCCAATCCCACCCTCGCCCTCGAATATCCGGGTGCCTTTCTGGGGATGGGCTTGACCGCTGAGAATGTGGCGCGCGAGTACAACATCACGCGCGAGGAACAGGACAAGTTCGCGCTGCTCAGCCACCAGCGCGCCATCGCGGCGATTGACGCGGGCAAGTTCAAAGACGAAATTGTACCGCTCAACGTCAAAATCGTCGAGTGGAACGATGGCGTCAAGAGTACGCAAGAGTACGTGTTCGATGTGGACGAGGGACCGCGGCGGGATACGACGCTGGAAGCCCTTGCCAATCTCCGCCCCGCCTTTATGCAAGGGGGCACGGTGACAGCGGGCAACTCGTCGCAGATGAGCGATGGCGCGGCGGCAGTGGTGTTAATGTCGGAGGAAAAAGCCAGAGCGCTGGGTCTCAAACCACTGGTCAAGATGCGCGCGTTCGCCGTCGCCGGCGTCAAGCCTGAAATTATGGGGATTGGTCCCGTCGAGGCGATTCCCAAAGCGCTCAAACTCGCCGGGCTGACCCTCAAGGACATTGGGGTCATCGAACTGAACGAGGCGTTTGCCGCACAAGCGCTTGCCGTTGTCAAGACGCTGAATCTGGACCCGGACAAGGTGAATGTCAACGGCGGCGCGATCGCGCTGGGGCATCCGCTCGGCGCGACGGGCGCCAAACTGACCGTGCAAATCATCAACGAGATGAAACGGCGCAAGGTGCAGTTTGGTCTGGTCTCGATGTGCATCGGCGGCGGAATGGGCGCGGCAGGAATTTTCGAGAATCTGGATTGACGCGCGCGTACCGCCCTGTGGTCAGCTCAACCAGACGAATGACCGAGCGTCATACCGTAGGGGCGCAGCATCGCATTGCGCCCCTACCTTACTTGTAGTGTAATCGTTCAGGTGGTATTATATTGAATGTGTCAATCCCCAAATTTGGGGATAGACAACGCGCAGAAATTGTTGAATAATATTGGCGTGAATATCGAGCAAGCTCCTCAGGGCATTTCAGCCGAAGACTGGGCAGTCACACCTCAGTCTGTTCGTCAATGGGCGATGACACTGCTTCAACGCCTAGCAGA
>DAOTYB010000080.1:0-1669 GCA_034435315.1 Anaerolineae bacterium
CACGAAGGTTTTTCTTCGTGTTCCTTCGTGACCTTCGTGGACAAACTTATTTTCAAGGGAAGGAAGGAGGAAACCTGTGAAAACCAAGTTCTTGAAATCCATCATTCAATTCCGACCGGGGAGACTCTTTTCCCGATTGTTTGTGTGTGGCTTTTTGCTGAGCAGTTTCCTGCTTGCGCCTGGTGAGATAAACGACGTATCTCGTGTCCAGGCACAGGCTGGAAACCTGCTTCCTCAAGGCGAGTGGGACGTAATATTTGTGTACCAAGGATACGCTATTCGTCCTGGTTCTGAAAGCAGTTTTAAGTACCTGGGCAACGGTCAGTTTCGGGTTGCCTCAAACGATGTTGTGATCGGTGACTGGGAAGCATCGGTACAGTCGTTCATGTCGTTTGAGAGGGAGGGCTGCACCAGTTACAATATCGCCACGGGGACGATGACCGGCGTGATCGAAGGACTCTCGAATGCTCCTATCTTTCGTGATACCGGCGCTCGAGGTACGGCAACCGGTTGGGCTTCTGGAGCCGGTTGCAACCCGCAAATTCGAGATAAAAGGCTCACCCTCTCCTTCAGCGACGCCAGTCCTATCTCCAGCGGCATTTCCGTGCCGCGAGAAGTGAGTTGGGAGTGGATTTCCTGCGAACAGGCGATAGGCACGTTTGGCGGGCAGCGAGTCTCATTAAGAGAACTGGCGACAATGGGGATCGGAGCGAGGGAAAGGCAACAGGCTCGCGAGCGGCTTCGGGGTCACGGAATAGACATGGGCTCAGAAGCCTTTGTCCATGCCTACCGCAGGTCGGCTTTGCGGCCAACCGCCGAGGAGGAGGCATATCGCCGAGAAGTCGCTGACTTGCTTGAGGATGCGGCAGGGCTGAAGGAGCGCATCCTTGGAGGCAGCGAGCAAATGTCTACCCTTATGGCTGATCTTGACTTTCTGCTCAGCAGGGCAGAAAATTTATATTCCCTATTCCTGGTTCTACCCGACTGCAGAGTCATCGCGAGAGATGCATTCAACTCTCTGATTGAGGATACGGTACGGCAATTGTTAGAATTTGCCCTCGCCAACCCAGACCGTTTTAGCAACGAAGACCTGCATCGTCTGATACTCGCGGCAATCCGTGCTGGCGTTTTTGGCTCTCGCACCGTATCTCTGTTCGGAGCCGAGACCCTCGCTCAGCGACTGGAAGACGAGTTGCTGCGCCGCATAGAAAAAGCCATCGGGCGTGGTGGAAGTGAGTGCGAACTTGATTTGGGCATCCTGGGGTTAATAGGGGATGCGTTAGGTAATGCTACGGTCGTTACGCGGGCAAGCACCGCAGTTTGTAGAGGATGAAATGTGCAGTGGTCACCGTGTACTGTTTATTCTAGTGCTACTCTTCGCGTCTATTGTGGCGTGTAGCCTGCCAGCAGCCATAGGAACATCGCCCACACTAACGGTTGGTGAACAGCGCCTGACCCCTGCGGCAACTGCAACAGTCGCTCCAACGGTGGGTGAGCAGCGCCTTACCCCTGCGCCTGCCCCTGCGGCAACCGCAACAGTCGCTCCAACGGCTCCAGCCAGCACTATGCTGACCGACCTGTTGAGGCGCGTCGTGAAACAGGAGATCGTCTTACTCACCCCGACCCAGGCGGCAGGGCGTCACCCTAAATTCGAGTGGCAACCTGTAGC
>DAOTYB010000081.1:0-2219 GCA_034435315.1 Anaerolineae bacterium
TTCCCCGCGACCTTCGTCGCTTCGTTCTCCACCTTTGCCTGAATGGCGCGATACTGCTGGAACGTCTTGCCGAATTCGGGCAGCGCGACGCCATCGGCTTTCAAATCGTCCGCCCAGCGCGTCAGCACATCGAGCGCGGATTTCTGCTCATCCCCCGATGCAAGCGCGACAGGGACACCGCTGCTCTTGCAGTGCAGGCGGAACATCCGCAGCAACGACGACTTGCCCACGCCGCCGACGCCGTGAACGATGAGCAGGCGTTTGGGCAGCGTTGGCGTGGTGAGCCACTGCTTGAACATCTCGCGCAGGTGCTCGACATCGGTGAAATAGGTTTGGAGTTCGCGGTCGTGTTCGGAAAGGGAGGACATAGGTGGCTCTCCTTAATGACGAAGGACGAAGGACGAACGACGGTTGGTCGGTGATTTTCAATTGTCGCTACAGATTGCTGTCAATACCTCAGCCTCACTTTCGCACCCTGGCCTGACTAATAAGAATGCATACACCTTGATTGGCTGGACTAGCCACGGCGTCTATTGAACCGCGCAGGTGCGAAATCTAGGCTCAGGTCTATTCGTACACCTCGCGTCGGTGCCCCACTTTCAGGATGATCAGTTTGTTGGTTGACCGATCCATCTGATAGATGATGCGATAATCGCCAACGCGATATTTGAAACAGCCGTGCCACTCGTCACCTTGCAGTGCTTGATGTCGAATCAGTTCGGCGTTTTCGCCCATC
The DNA here is from genome assembly GCA_034435315.1 of Anaerolineae bacterium. Taxonomy (GTDB): domain Bacteria; phylum Chloroflexota; class Anaerolineae; order UBA4142; family UBA4142; genus VGOB01. The sequence continues at coordinate 737 of DAOTYB010000081.1, forward strand.
CATGCGATCCGATTCAAAAGGCGTGTTTGAACGGCAGCGTCGAGCCGCAAAATATCGCGTTGTGCTTCGGGTGTGAGGATGACAGTGAAAGGCTTCATCGTCCAATTTGCTCACGAAAGGATTGGAGGTCCATACCCTCGCCGGCGCGCGCTTGCGCCATAGCGCGCCGTAACGATTCGGCAAATTCGGGGCGCAGGACGGCTTTGTCTTCGTCATCCAGAACGGTCAATGTATCCAGCACCTGTTCCAGCCACACTTGAAGTCGGCGATCTATGGTGCGTTCAATGAGTTGCTCGAATTGCTCTGTAGAGAGATCTTTCAAAGTTGTGCTCATTTCTTTGCTCCTTCGAAAATACATTTGTCCACGAAGGTCACGAAGGAACACGAAGAAAAATCTTCGTGTCTCTTCGTGTCCTTCGTGGATCTTTTCATCCGTCGTGGCGGGCGCGTGCGCCCATGAACAACTCCTTTGAAAATCCGTTTGTCCACCAAGGCCACGAAGGAACACGAAGAAAAAACCTTCGTGAATCTTCGTGTCCTTCGTGGATCTTTTCATCCGTCGTGGCGGGCAGTGACGCCTATGAACAACTCCTTCACAAGTGCTTTGCCAAACGCATCCGCCATCACATTTGGCTCATTGGTTCATTGGCTCATTGAACAGGCTCATTGGCTCATTTCCGATTTCGCTTTAACCTCTTCCGCAGTTCCGTCCACTCCATCGTATTCAACACATCGCGCGCGGTCAAGCCGGCGCGGCGCGCCATCGCGACGCCATAGAACAAGCCGTCAAAGCCGGCAGGCGCGTGCGCGTCGCTGTTGATGACGATTTGCACACCGACCTCGCGCGCGCGACGCACGCGCACATCGTCCAGATCGAGCCGCTCCGGCGCGCCATCAATTTCGAGCAGCGTGCCGGTTTCCTTTGCGACGCGAAATACCTCTTCCAGATCAATCGCCGATTCTTCGCGTTCGTTGATGAGCCGTGCCGTTGGATGCAAGTAAATGTCCACGTACGGATTCTGCATCGCACGAATCACGCGCGCAGTGATTTTCTCGCGCGATTGTTTGAGCGCGCTGTGCGTCGAGACAGTCACGAGATCGAATTGCGCGAGCAGTTCATCCGGGAAATCGAGTGAGCCATCCGCGCGAATTTCCAGTTCGATACTCTTGAGGACGACGAAATCACGCCAGCGTTGATTCAGCGCGTCAATCTCCGCCCACTGCTCCTTGACCCGTTCGGGCGTCAGTCCGCGCGCAATGCCAAGTCCCTGACTGTGATCGGTGATGGCGAGATATTTCAAGCCGCGTGTGCGCGCCGCTTCTGCCATCTCCGCGATGGTGAAACTGCCATCGCTCCAATTCGAGTGGGCTTGCAAATCGCCTTTCAAATCCCCCAGTTCGATGAGGTGTGGAATCTTGTGCTGGCGCGCCAGTTCCAATTCATCGCGCGCCTCGCGCAATTCCGGCGGAATCCACTGCAAGC
>DAOTYB010000082.1:0-22639 GCA_034435315.1 Anaerolineae bacterium
GGACAGGGGTGTGGGCGGGCAGCTTCGCCGCCCGCTCACACCCCTCCCCCGTCTCTCCCCCTGCTCTCTCCCCGCAAAGCGGGGAGAGCAGGAGGATGAGAGGGGTTGTTCCCCAAGAGCGACGTTACGGAGACCCGAGTTGCTTGGCGTGCGGGTCGTGAGGTTGTTCCTCAGGAGCGACGTTACACTTTGCCATCGGCTCGCGTGAGCCGTTAGTTTCCAACTGACGGCGAGCGAAGCCAGAGGCGGGGTTAAAAGTTAAAAATCTAGCCGTTTGGAGTCATAGATCGCTCCCCAGAGGTGGTTGTGCACCCCTGGGGGTCTGGAGTGTACAATGTTTCACCCTCAACCGATGGATATTGTGGTCATTGTGCTGATTGCCATTCTCATTTTTGGTGCCAATCGCTTGCCCGAAGTGGCGCGCTCACTCGGCAAAGCCATTCGCGGGTTCAAGGAAGAACTGGTCGGACAAAACAAAAGCGAGACACCTAAAACCTGATAGCGATGTGAATGCTTTATCTTGTCTCCACGCCGATTGGTGATCCGGACGATATTACCCTGCGCGCGCTGCGCGTGTTGCGCGAAGCCAATGCTGTCATTTGTGAAGAGCCGCGCCAGGGGGCACGGCTCTTGAGGCGTTACCACATCGAAAACGAACTGATCGCGCTGAACGAACATACCGAGCGCGCACAGTTACCCGCTGTACTGGCGCGCCTCCAGCGCGGGGAAACCCTCGCGCTGATTTCGGATCACGGCACACCTACCCTCGCCGACCCCGGCGCGCTGCTGGTGACGCGCGCAATCGCCGCGAAGATTCCTGTGCGCGCGGTGCCCGGCGCATCGAGTCTGCTCGCGGCGCTGGTGGTGAGCGGCTTGCCGATGACGCGCTTTCGCTTTCTCGGTTTTTTGCCGGCGAAAAAAGAGGCGCGCCGCGCCGCGCTCGCAACACTGCGTCGCGAACGTGACACCTGCATCCTCTTCGATACGCCGTATCGCTTGCCTGCCGTTCTCACCGATTTGCGCGCCACGCTCGAACCCACGCGCCGCATCGTCATCGCCTGCAACTTGACCTTACCCGATGAAAACGTCGTGCGCGATACGCTGGCAGGCGTGTGCGAGTATTTCCAAAAAAATCCATTCAAAGGCGAATACGTCATCCTCATCGCCGGGAGAGAAACCCAATGAAGGTGCTGATTCTACTGGCAGGACTGGGAACGCGTTTGCGTCCCCATACCTATAGCAAACCCAAACCCCTCGTGCAGGTCGCGGGCAAGCCGGTCCTGGGGCACATTCTGGATCGGCTCGTGGGTTTGGAAATCGCAGAAACGATTTTCGTCGTCGGTTATTTTGGTGAGCAAATCCAAAAGTACGTGTCGCAATGCTATCCCCACCTTGCCGCGCGCTATGTCGAACAAACCGAAATGAAGGGACAGGCGCACGCCATCCACCTCGCGCGCGCGTATATTGACCAACCCGTGTTGATTATCTTTGGCGATACGATCTGGGAAGCCGATCTCACACGCCTCGCGCGCGTCGAGTCGGACGGATTGGTGTATGTCAAACCTGTCGAAGACCCGCGCCGCTTTGGCGTCGCGCTGGTGCAGCAGGGCTTGGTCACGCGTCTGGTCGAAAAACCCACCACGCCCATTTCGAATCTTGCTGTTGTGGGCGTGTACTATTTTCGTAACTGGCGCGGTTTGCTTCAGGCGATTGAGCAAGTGATGGCGCGAGATATTCAACTCAAAGGCGAGTACTTTCTTGCCGATGCGATGCAATTGATGCTGGAGGACGGCGCGCGTCTGGAAGTGGACACCATCCCGGTGTGGGAAGATTGTGGTACGCGCGAAGCCCTGCTGAAAACCAACCGCTATTTGCTGAACCAGAACTCTTATGCCCCTTCAATTAGCGGCTCGGTGATCTTACCGCCGGTGTACATCAGTGATAGCGCGCACATCAAACACTCGATCATCGGTCCGTACGTCTCGATCTCTGACGGCGCGGTGATCGAAAATTCGATTCTGCGCGATTGCATCGTCAGCGAGAACGCGCACATCGAGAATCGAGTGATGGAACAATCGCTGATTGGCAGGGATGCGCGCGTGCGCGGTACGTTTCAACGAATGAATGTGGGCGATTCGTCTGAAATTGATTCGGCGATCACCAATAACGGACAATGAGGTCACGGAGGATCAAAGATGATTATCGGAGTACCCAGAGAAATCAAAGATCGCGAAAATCGCGTGGCGTTAACCCCGGGCGGCGCGCATCTGTTGACCCAACTGGGGCATCGCGTTCTCGTGGAACAGAGCGCCGGCGAAGGGAGTGGCTTTGGCGACGATGCCTATCGCCACAGCGGCGCCGAGATTGTCTCCACACCTGCCGAGGTGTGGCAACGCGCCGAGATGGTGCTCAAGGTCAAAGAACCCTTGCCGTCCGAGTACGCGTGGTTGCGGCCCGGGCTGTTGCTGTTCACCTACTTGCATCTCGCCGCCGAAGAACAGTTGACCCGCGAGTTGATGGCAAAACAGGTGACGGCGATTGCCTATGAAACGGTCGAACTGCCAGATGGCTCGCTGCCCTTGCTGACACCGATGAGTGAAGTGGCGGGTAAGATGGCGATTCAAATCGCCGCTCACTATCTCGAAAGAACGCATGGCGGTCGCGGCAAACTGATGGGTGGCGTGCCGGGAGTGCGTCCTGCCGATGTCGTTATCATCGGTGGTGGTGTGGTGGGCACTTCGGCTGCCAAAGTGGCATTGGGGATGGGGGCTGATGTGACCATCATAGACAAAGACCTCAATCGGTTGCGCTACCTGAGCGAAGTCTTGCACGGCAGTTTGACCACGCTCGCCTCCACACCGTACAACATCGCCGAAGCCGTCAAGTTTGCCGATGTGGTCGTTGGCGCGGTGCTGGTCAAAGGCGCCAAAGCCCCCAAACTCGTGACGCGCGAGATGGTCAAATCAATGACCCCGGGCAGCGTGATTGTGGATGTGGCGATTGATCAAGGCGGCTCGGTCGAAACGATACGTCCCACCACCCACAGCAATCCGGTGTACGAGGTGGATGGGGTCATTCACTATGGCGTGACGAATATGCCCGGCGCAGTGCCGCGCACCTCTACCTATGCCCTCTCGAATGCCACGTTGCCATACGTGCAGAAACTGGCAGACCTTGGTTTTGTGCGCGCAATTACCTGCGATGCTGCTCTCGCGCGTGGCGTGAACGTGTACGCGGGACACATCACCTACGCGGCAGTCGCCGAAGCGTTTGGTTTGCCGTGGCGTCCGCTTCACGAATTGCTCTAGAGCACACCGCCGGTAAAAAGATTGCCTGGATTGTATGCTTTGCAATAGACCTTGCTCACCTCCTTGCTCTTTCCCTCCCCGTTTGGCGGGGAGGGAAGGAGGTGAGTGATGGCGCGTCGCGTTGCCACGAAACGGCCAGGCCTCCCATTCGCCTGTGTGAGGATGGGCGAATCGTGTTTGCCGCGATCCTCCGTAGAGTCGAACTTGTGCTTGGACGCGTAGACTCGTTTATGAACCTGACCACTCGGCGTCTTTTCCTCGCCATTCTTTTTCTCGCGCTCGTGGTCATAGCCACGCGCGAAATCAGCGACCCCGACTTTTGGTGGCATTTGCGCACGGGACAGTACATCATCGAAACGCGCGCGATTCCCCGCACCGATCCATTTTCGCTCACCCGCGCCGGTCACCCCTGGGTGACCCATGAATGGCTTGCCGAAGTATTCCTCTACGCGCTCTACACCCTCGGCGCGTTTCCGCTCCTCAGTCTAACGTTTGCTGTGCTCATTACCCTGACGCTGGCGTTGGTGTATGCACGAATGCGGGGCAAACCGTATCTGGCGGCGTTTGTGCTGTTGCTCGCGGCACTGAGTATGGCGCCCACCTGGGGCGTGCGTCCCCAGATGTTCACGCTGTTGCTGGCGAGTGCATTTCTGTACATCCTCGAGCAGCACCGTCAGCGGCTCTGGCTGTTACCCCTTTTGATGGTGCTCTGGGTCAATCTGCACAGTGGCTATGCGTTGGGCCTGGTGATCATCGCCATCTATCTTTTCGGTGAAACAGTTGAGGCGAGTCGCGCGTCTTGCACTTTGGGACACACGGCTTTTTCTCTTCGCGTGGCACATTTCACGGTGCACGTTTCCCGTCCGCTTGCGCTGGTCTTGGTCTGGTGCTGTGTCGCCGTCTTGTTCAATCCCAACGGAGCGACGATGTACGTGTATCCGTTCGAGACGCTGACCAGTCGCGCGATGCAGGCGTACATTCAAGAGTGGTTCTCTCCGGATTTTCATCGGGTCGAGTTTCAGCCGTTTGCGTGGCTGTTGTTAAGCACACTCGCCGCGCAGGCACTTTCGGGCAAACGCCTCTCGTTGACGCAAACGTTGCTTCTAGTGGGATTGGGTTACGCCGCGCTCCGTTCCGCGCGTCACATTTCGATTTTTGCCATCGTCGCCGCGCCGATTCTCGCCGAGCAGGTGGAGCATCTCGTGCGCGCGCGTCTCGCTGTGCCGCCACCGCGCGTGACGCGCGGGAGTGTTCTGGTCAATGGGCTGATTCTGGTACTCTTTGTCGTGGCAAGTGGTGCACGAATCGTTGCGGTGATGAACAATCAAAGTAACGTCGAGCGCGCGCGCTTTCCAGCAGCGGCGGTGGATTTTCTCCAGACACACGCGGCGCGTGGCGCGCTGTACAACACCTATGCCTGGGGCGGCTATCTCATCTGGCGACTGTATCCGCAGATGCAGGTGTTCATTGATGGACGCGCGGATGTTTATGGTGATGCTTTTATCGAGGGGGTGTACTTGCAAGTATATCGCGGTGGGGACAACTGGCGCGCGATACTGGATCAATACGCGGTTGATTTCGTTTTGCTCGAACCGAGCGCGCCCCTTGTGGCGCACCTCGCGCGCGATCCGCAGTGGCAACGTATCTATGCCGATGCGCAAGCCGTGCTGTTCCAAAGAGTGTCATTGACAGGCAAGCCGTAACTTGCGCACGACAAGCACATCGCGGTATAATCGGCGCAATTCACGATGTAACGGGGGAAGAGAGATGCTTGCCAGAGTGAGCAGTTGCGCGGTGGTGGGTCTGGATGGCGCGCTCGTGGATGTCGAAGTGGATGTTTCGAGCGGGCAAGTAGGGTTTACGATTGTCGGTTTGCCCGATGCAGCGGTGCAAGAATCGCGCGAACGCGTGCGCGCGGCGATTCGCAATTCTGGTTTCACCTATCCGCTCAAACGCATCACCGTCAACCTGGCGCCCGCTGATTTGCGCAAAGAAGGTCCTGCCTACGATTTGCCGATTGCGATTGGTGTGCTGATGGCGTCGGAGCAGTTGCGTGCCGATGTGTCGCGCGCGCTGATCATTGGCGAGTTGTCGCTGGATGGCACGGTGCGTCACACCAACGGTGTCCTGTCAATGGCAATGACGGCGCGCGCGCATGGTTTTACCACTCTGTATGTTCCTGCGCGCGACGCGGCAGAAGCCGCGCTTCTCCCCGGTCTCACCGTCTATCCCATCGAAACGTTGTTCGCGCTGGTAATGCATCTCCAGGGCTTGCAACCGATTGCCCCGTATCAAAAGACGTACGATTTTCAAGCCGAGTTAGCCACCACCTACGCGACCGATTTCTCCGAAATTCGCGGACAGGAGCACGTCAAACGCGCGCTGGAAGTGGCAGCGGCAGGCCAGCACAATGTCTTGATGATTGGACCGCCGGGCGCCGGCAAGACACTGCTGGCGCGTTCCGTGCCTTCGATTCTCCCCAGACTCACGCTCGAAGAAGCGCTGGAGATTACGCGCATCTACTCGGTCAACGATTTGCTTCCCAACGATGCGCCCTTGATTCGACAACGTCCCTTCCGCGCTCCGCATCACACAATCTCACACGCCGGACTGGTGGGCGGCGGCCGCTGGCCCCACCCCGGCGAAATTTCGCTTGCCCATCGTGGCGTGTTGTTTCTCGATGAACTACCCGAATTCGATACGCGCAGTATGGAGGTGCTGCGTCAACCGTTAGAAGATAAATTTGTCTCGATTGCTCGCGTGAACGGCTCGCTTACCTTTCCCGCGAATTTTATGCTGATTGCCGCGATGAACCCCTGCCCCTGTGGCTACTATGGCGATCCCGTCCGCGAGTGTACCTGTTCGACGGCAAGTGTGTTGCGTTACCAGAAACGCATCAGTGGTCCATTGCTCGATCGGATTGATATTCACGTTCACGTGCCACGCGTCGAATACGAAAAACTGGCGGGCGAGCGGCTGGGCGAAAAATCGGAGGCGATTCGCGCGCGCATCGAACGCGCGCGTGCGCGTCAACGTCAACGTTTTGCGGGAACGCACTTGCAGGTCAACGCGGATATGGGACCTGCGGAGGTACGGCAATACTGCTCGTTGAATGAAGCCGGCAAGCACCTCTTGCGCAGCGCGATGCAACAGATGCAACTCAGCGCGCGCGCCTATCATCGTATCCTCAAACTCGCGCGCACGATTGCTGATTTAGCCGAAAGTGACACCATCGAAACGCCCCATCTGGCAGAAGCCATTCAGTACCGCCCGCGTCCACGCGTCTAAGCAGACAGCGGTGGATGCGCGTGGGCAGGGTACAACGCGACACCCATCGGCAATTGCCGATGGGTGTCTTTTACGCTCGGTCGGAATGATACTGGAATGCACTCAGGCGGGGAGTGTTGAATCTAACAACAGGTCATCCAATACAATCCGTGATAGTTGGGCAGGCACTCGAAGACGTTTGTCGTTTGTAATCAAAGCATCCGCTCCACTGATCAACGCAGTGGCAACCTGAATCGCGTCCGGCGTTCGCAAGCCGAGTGTCGCGCTACAGTTTCTCCGTAACCATTTTTCACCCCGTTTTTCTTGACGTCACTAACAAATCCGCGGCAACTGTTCGCCGCTCAGCAGGTCCACCACGCGCAGCCCGCCGATGCGGCTCCGCAAGTACACCTTGCCCGGATGTTCCGCCACCACCTCACCGATGATCGCCGCGTCCTTGCCCAGCGGATGCGCGCGCAGCGTCGCCAGAACCTGCTCTGCCACCTCGCGCGCGACGATCGCGATAAACTTGCCTTCGTTCGCCACGTAGAGCGGATCGAGTCCCAGAATTTCGCACGCGCCGCGCACCGCATCCGCCAGCGGAATCTGCGCCTCGTTCAGACGAATGCCGACGCGCGCGCGCGCCGCGATTTCGTTGAGCGCGCTCGCCACGCCGCCGCGTGTCGGATCGCGCAAGACGTGGACGTGCTCACCCACCGCATCGAGCACGCGCGCCACAATGTCGTGCAGCGGCGCAGAATCGGATTGCAATTGGGTTTCAAATTCCAATCCCTCGCGCACCGACATAATCGCGATGCCGTGTTCCGCAATCGCGCCGTTGATGAGAATCGCATCGCCTACCTGCGCGCGCGTCGGCGCGACGCGCGCGTGCGCGGGAATGATGCCGATGCCCGCCGTGTTGATGAACACCCCATCGCCTTTGCCGCGATCCACCACTTTGGTATCGCCCGTGACAATCGGCACGCCGACCGCGCGCGCGGCATCCTGCATAGATTGCACGATGCGCCACAGGTCTTGCATCGGCAAGCCCTCTTCCAGAATCAACGCGGACGATAGCGCGAGCGGACGCGCGCCGCACATCGCCAGATCGTTCACCGTGCCATGCACTGCGAGCGAACCAATGTCGCCGCCCGGGAAAAAAATCGGATGCACGACGAACGAATCGGTGGAAAACGCCACGCGCGCGCCGGACACATCAAGAATCGCGCCATCGTGCAACGTTTCGAGCGCGACGTTGGCGAACGCAGGGACAAACATCTGCTCGATGAGCATTTGCGTCAAGCGTCCACCGCCGCCGTGCGCGAGCGTGATGTGCGGATAGTCGCTGATGGGAATGGGACAGGTTGCAATCATAGTGGTTAGTGGTTAGTGGTTAGTGGTTAGTGGTCAGTATGCAGTCTGCCTACTGCTTACTGCCTCCTGCATACTGGTAGTACGCCGCGCACGCGCCTTCGGGCGAAACCATCGGCGCGCCGAGCGGATGTTCCGGCGTGCACTGTTTGCCGAACGCGACGCACGCGGGCGGTTTTTTGAGACCCTGCAAAATTTCGCCGGCGATGCACAGCGGCGATTCCTGCACGCTGAGCGCGCCAACGTCGAAACGTTTTTCCGCATCGAACGCGGCGAATTCGTCGCGCAAACGATAGCCGCTGCGCGGAATCTCGCCGATGCCGCGCCATTTGCGGTCCGTCACCTCGAACACCTGCGCAACGAGTTTTTGCGCGGCGACGTTTCCCTCGCGACGCACCGCGCGCGTGTACTGATTTTCGACCTGCGCGCGTCCGCTTTCGAGTTGCTGCACCGTCATCAAAATTCCCTGCAACAGATCGAACGGCTCGAACCCGGTGACGACAATCGGCACGCGATATTTTGCCGCGATGGGTTCGTACTCCCAATAGCCCATTACCGTGCAGACGTGCCCCGCTGCGAGAAAGCCCTGCACGCGATTCATCGGCGAACTCAAAATCGCTTCCATCGCCGGCGGCACGAGAACGTGCGAACACAGAATCGAAAAGTTTTGCAAGCCAAGTTGCCGGGCTTGCCACACCGCCATCGCGTTCCCTGGCGCGGTCGTCTCAAAGCCCACGGCGAAGAAGACCACTTGCTTGTCGGGATGCTTTTGCGCGAGCTTCACCGCGTCGAGCGACGAGTAGACCATCCGCACATCGCCGCCGCGCGCTTTGACGGAAAGCAAATCGTCGCGCGAACCCGGCACGCGTAGCATATCGCCGAACGATGTAAAGATCACGTCGGGACGGCGCGCAATCGCAATCGCCTTGTCAATCAGTTCGAGTGGCGTGACGCAGACAGGGCAACCCGGTCCGTGAACGAGCGTAATCTGTTCGGGCAACAGCCGGTCAATGCCGAATTTGATGAGGTTGTGCGTTTGCCCACCGCAAATCTCCATAATCGTCCACGGTCGCGTCACCGTGCGTCGAATCATCGCGAGTACTTTTTGGGCATCCGCTTCGTTGCGGTATTCGTCAATGTATTTCATCTCACATCTCGACGAAGGACGAACGACGAAGGACGAATGACCAAGGACGAAGGTCATTCGTCATTCGTCATTCGTCATTCGTCATTCGTCAACTCCGCCAGACCATCAATCTGCTTCAACGTTTCGAACACTTCGCGCGCTTCGTTTTCGTCGAGCGTGTTGATCGCAAAGCCGGCGTGCGCGATGACGTATTCGCCGATTTTTACATCAGGCACGTAGGCAAGACAGATTTCTTTGACGATGCCACCAAAGTCCACCTTGCCCATCGTGATACCTGCAGTGTTGGGTTGAATGTCTATCACTTTGCCCGGAATGCCGAGACACATATTTCCTCCAGAGATCAGAAGTCAAAGGTCAGATAGAAACGCTGTTCCCCTAAGAAAAGAATCGTTCATAATCATCGTGCTTGCCGATCCAGAACCAAGTGACCGTGTCACCTTCAAAGATGCCTATCGCGCGATAACCACGCGTTATTCTCACCGACCATACATTTTCCTCCCGGTTGATGCACTCGAAACGCAAAGAAGGATGAAAAGGGTTTTCTGCCCACAAACGGTAGGCTTTTCTGGCGCTACGTTTGATGTTCTCATCCAGACGCGCGTAGGCAGACCAGAATGATGGCAAAGTTGCAGATTTCATAATTGCTCATAGTCCATTGGCTTGGCAAGACCCTGAGCCATCTCCTGCCTGGCGCGTTGTGCTGCTGCCACAAGTTGCGCCTGGGTTCGCTTGAAGAGAGCATCCCATTGTAATTCGTCTTGCAGGTCCTCAAGATATTCGCGCAAATGCTCCAGCACCCGGTCTTGCGCAGGTTCGGGCAAAGACTCTAACATTTTTGTTATGGTAGCAATTGCAGTGGTTGACATAGTGACATTCCTCCGTCTATTTTTCCTCCAACCGCGCTGCGGCGACGACCACCTGCCCCAAACTGACGCAGCCATCGTTCGGCGGGACGTGGCGATGGAGCAACACGCGAAAACCGGCGTGCGCGAGCCGCGTCGCCGCGCGTTCGGTCAGCCAGCGATTCTGGAAACAGCCGCCGCTGAGCGCGACATTTTCTTCGCCGATTTCGCGCGCCACCGCGACGATCGCTTCGACGAGCGCGTTGTGAAACCGCGCCGCAATGATACTCGATTCGACGCCGCGTGACAAGTCCCCCAGCACCGCTTGGAGGAGAGGACGCCAGTCAAGGACGAAAGACGAAGGACGAACGACGGAGGACGAAGGATTTTCGATTTTCGATTCTCGATTTTCGATAGAACGCGTCATCGGCAATCGGCAATCGGCAATCGAAAATTGAAGTTCGTACGCGTCCCCTACCGCCGCATCCGCCGCGTACTCCAGCGCCATCGCGGCTTGGCCTTCAAACGAAACGCGCGGGTGCAAACCGATGAGCGCGGCAACGCCGTCGAACAGGCGTCCCGCGCTGGTGGTCACCGGCGCGTTGATGCCGCGCGCAAGCATCTGCGCGAGTGTGTGGCGCTCCGCGCGCGTGAACGCGCGAATCGGCGCAAGGTCGTCGCGTTCAAGCACGGCGTCGCCGTACAATTCCCACAGCAGCGCGAGCGCGACGCGGCGCGGCTCTTTCACCGCCGCCTCGCCGCCGGGCAAGCGAAACGGACGCAGCTGCGCGACGCGCACAAAATCTTTTGCATCGCCCAGCAAAAACTCGCCGCCCCAGATTGTGCCGTCCGTGCCGTACCCCGTCCCGTCCCACGTCACACCCAGCGCGCGCGCGGCGTGATTCTCCGCCAGACACGCGGCAAGGTGAGCGTGGTGGTGTTGCACGGCTTCAAGTTTCAGGTTCAAGGTTGCAGGTTGCGAGTTGGCAACTTGAAACTTGAAACCTGAAACTTGCTCTCTTGCCCACCGCGTTGAAAGGTAATCGGGATGCAAATCGTGCGCGATGGCGATCGGCGTCGCTTCGTACAGTTTGAGAAAATCGGCAATCACGCGCTCGAACGCGTTCATCGCTTCGGGCGTTTCCAGATCGCCGATGTGCTGACTGATGAACACCTGATTGCGGACGCTGAGCGCGATCGTGTTCTTGAGATGCCCGCCAACCGCGAGAATCGTGGGAATGTCGCGCGCGAGCAAAATCGGCAGCGGCGCATAGCCGCGCGCGCGACGCAAAAAGCGCGGCTCACCCAGGATGATCGTCATCACACTATCGTCCACGTGCCGCGCAATCGGACGATTGTGGATGAGAAAGAAATCGGCGATGTGACCTAGGCGTTCGAGCGCCTCGTTTTCGTCGGTACAAATCGGCTCGTCGCTCAGGTTGCCGCTGGTGGCGACAACGGGAAAATCAATTTCGCGCAAGAGCAAGTGATGCAGCGGCGTGTACGGCAACATCACGCCCAGGTACGGATTCCCCGGCGCGACGTTTTCCGCGACCGGCGCGTCGGGCTTGCGACGCAGCAACACAATCGGCGCTTCGGGCGAAGTGAGCAACGCTTCCGCCTGCGCGTCTATCTCGACGAGCGTGCGCGCCTGCGCGAGATCGCGCGCCATCAGCGCAAACGGTTTATCGCGACGCGGCTTGCGTTCGCGCAATCGCGCGAGCGTCTCGGCATTGCGCGCATCCGCCATCAGCAAAAAACCGCCCAGCCCTTTGACCGCGACGATGTAACCATGCGTGAGCAGGCGCGCGGTGTGCGCGATGACCGTTTCAGGTTTCAGGTTAAGAGTTTCCGCTTGTGCACTTGCAACCTGAAACCTGAAACCTGAAACCAATCTCACCTGCGGACCACACACCGGACACGCGTTCGGTTGCGCGTGAAATCGCCGATTGCGCGGATCGTCATACTCGCGCTGACAGTCCGGGCACATCGTAAAGTGGCGCATCGTCGTGTTCGGACGATCGTACGGCAATGCTTCGATAATCGAAAAGCGCGGACCGCAGTTGGTGCAATTCGTGAACGGATAGCGCGCGCGGCGATCGCGCGCATCGAACACTTCGCGCAAACAATCGTCGCACGTCGCAATGTCGGGCAAGACGAGAACCGTTTTCGCGCCCGCCTCGTCGCTGTGCCGAATCTCAAAGCGCGTCTCTCCCAGCGGCTCAATCCATGCGACATCGAGCGTGTGAATAATCGCGCGCGGAGGTTTTTCACTCGATAAACGTTCGAGAAAGCGCGCGAGCGCGGTTTCATCACCTTCGACTTCGATGAACACGCCGCGCGTATCGTTGATGACCCAGCCCGCGAGCGCGAGTTCCGTCGCCAGCCGATAGACGTAGGGACGAAAACCGACCCCTTGCACCGCGCCGTGAATTTCGACGCGCAGACGTTTGCGGAGATTAGAGATTGGAGATTGGGGATTAGAGATTGGAGATTGATCTTTCACGTTTCACGTATCACGTTTCACGTATCACATCACCGCCGATTGCTTGCGGTCTTCCACAAACTCGGCATATCGTTCCAGCAACCAACTCATCCACGCGTCCACGCCCGCGCCGGTACGACACGAGAGCGGAAAGAGCGGCGCATCAGGATTCACTATTTCGATGCCGCGCCGAAAATAGTCCACGTCAAAATCGAACACCTGGAGCAAATCGGCTTTGTTGAGCAGCACCGCATCGGCAACCGCAAACATTCCCGGATATTTGTACGGCTTGTCGTGTCCTTCAGGCGCGCTGGCAATGACGACCGCGATGTTCGCGCCGAGTTTGAATTCGGCGGGACACACCAGGTTGCCCACGTTTTCGATGAACAGCAAATCAATCGTCTCGAGCGAGAGATTAGCAAGCGCGCTGCGAATCATCGGCGCGTCGAGATGACAATTGCCGCCGGTGTTGATTTGCACAACTGGAATGTTCCGCGCGGCGATCGTGTCCGCGTCAATCGTGGATGCCAGATCACCTTCGATGACGCCGGAGCGGACGTTCTGCGGCAACCGCGCGGTCGTCGCGAGAATCACGCTCGTCTTGCCGGCGCCCGGCGACGCCATCAGGTTGACGACAAACACGCCGAGTTGATCGAACAGGGCGCGATTATCGGCGGCGACTTGATCGTTCGCGTTCAGAATTTGTTTAACGACAGGAATTTTCATCTTCGACCTCGATGCTTTCGATAAAAAATTCACGCCCGCCGCGAATCTGGAGGCGCGCGCTGCCGCACTGAGGACAACGCGGTTCCAGCGGCGCGCGCGCGTCGAATTGATGCGCGCAATCGAGACACACCGCAACGGACGGAACGCGTTGAAAATGCAAGGTCGCGTTTTCTGCAAGCGTGCCTTTGCTGAGCAAATCAAAGTAGAATTGCACCGAATCGTCCACGATGGACGAGAGTTCGCCGATGACGAGATGAATCGCGGTGATGCGACGCGCGCCATTTTTTTGCGCCGCGTCCAGCGCAATCTGGAGGATGTTTTCGGTGACGGAGAGTTCGTGCATCGAGGGGTATGATACTTGTTTAGAGGGAGGTGTCAAATCATCGTCCGCGCGATATACTCCACACGCGCGAGCAGTTGTGGCAAAGCACGCGCCACCACAGGAGAGAGTTCCACGCCCACGCTCAAATCGGCGGGCTGGATGCCGAGGACAACCAGGTGTTCGGGGAGATGACCACGCACGTGCGCCAAACCCAGCACTTCTTGAAACAGCAATTGATGTTGCGACATTTTGATCGTGTTGAACAACGGCACCTCGTCGCGCGACAATTCGATGAGCGTGCCCGGTGCGCGGCGCGCGTCCATCGCGTCCAGCACAATCAGATGCGATGCTTCCTCGACGAGCGGCAGTAAGTTCAATCCCAGCGTGCCGCCGTCCACGATTTCCCATTCCGCGCCGAGCGTGTTTTGCGCTTGCAACGCGCGAACCGCGTGAATGCCAACACCTTCATCGCGATTCAACAAGTTGCCAACACCCAGAATGATTTTGCGTCGAGTCATTGTCAAGACGGATGACGAAGGACGAATGACGAAGGACAGATGCTTTCGTCTTTCGTCCTTTGTCTTTCGTCATTTCAACAACATCACGGCTGTCGTCAAAT
The DNA here is from genome assembly GCA_034435315.1 of Anaerolineae bacterium. Taxonomy (GTDB): domain Bacteria; phylum Chloroflexota; class Anaerolineae; order UBA4142; family UBA4142; genus VGOB01. Next base: position 14,088 of record DAOTYB010000082.1, read on the forward strand.
CGGCAGGCGTAACGCCCGGCGATTGAATCGCCAGGTTGGCGTACACTTCGGCGATGCGCGCGTGAACAGCATCCGTGTCGAGCGCGGTGCCACGCAGCGCAAGTTCAATCGCACCCGGCGCGAACTTGGGGAGCATTGTAAAATCGCCCGAGAGTGTTACGTCGTCAATGCGTCCTGCGCGCACGCGCGCGGTCACGCGAATCAATCCGCCCGGCGCTTTGTGCGCGACTTCGAGCACGCGCACATCCTCGTGAATCTTGACACCGACCTGACGCAAGCCGCCTTTTTGATACAACCACTCGTCCGTCGCAAACTTTTGATCGAGTTCAGCGGCGAGCGCGAGTTCTTTTTCGGTCGGCTCATCGCGCACGATTTCACGCCCCAGCACAGCACGCGCCCGCGCAAGATACAAGTTCACCACCGCGTCACGATTGGGAGTATGTCCCAACTCTTTGGTCATCGTCGTCATATACTCGTTGAGTGATTGAAAAATCTTGTCGCGCATTTTTTCGGACGAGACTTTGAGTACCTTGGACATCAACTCGAAATTGAAATCGAACATCAACGAGCCGACGACCACTTCGGCGATGCCCATCTGCGCCGCGCCGGTGCCGCCAATCTTTTTGCCGTTGACGTGAATATCGTTGATGGGGCGATAGTTCGCCGGAATCCCGAGCGCGTGGTACGTTTCAACGAGCGGTTTGATGTACAGTTCGAAACGTTGTCCCAGATCGCGGGGCAAGACATTGCGGTGGAAAATCCACTGCACGAAAACTTGATGATGGTCGAGATACACCGCGCCGCCGCCCACCTCGCGCCGGACAACCGGCAAGTTGTGCGCGCGGCAGTACTCCACATCCACTTCTTTTTCCAGTTCTTGATGGAAACCGATGCAGACGTACGGCGCGGTCGGCGCGACGAGGATGATGGTGTCGGGGGTGTGCTCGTCCAGCGCGTACGCAACCGCGTGATAGATCGTTTGCGAACGCACCGGCGGAACGAGTTGCAAATCGAGCAGACGAATCGGGTTCATCATCTTTTGACCAGAGACCAAAGACCGACGACGGTCGTTCGTCATCGGTCTTTGGTTGTTTTAACGCACGCACACACTCAAGCCATGCCCAATGGCTTGTTCGCCGACGAGGTTGCCCTGCGCGTCGGTCAAGTGAATCGCACATGCCATACACGGATCGAACGAGTGGATGGTACGGAGAATTTCCAGGGGCCACTCGGGCTTGGCGAGTTTGTGTTTGAGGAGCGATGCTTCGTACGCGCTGGGCTGGCCCTTGTGGTCGCGCGGCGAGGCGTTCCACGTGGTTGGCACGACCATTTGATAGTTGGCAATCTTGCCATCCTCGATGACGATCCAGTGACCGAGCGCGCCGCGCGGCGCTTCCATAAAGCCGAATCCTTGCGCGCGCGAGGGCCACGTCGTTGGCTCCCACTTGTCGCCGTTGAACGTCCTGGTGTCGCCGGCTTTGATGGTGGCGATGAGATCGGCGTAGAACCCGCGCATGGCATCGGCGAACACTTTGGTTTCGATGGCGCGCGCGGCGGTGCGACCGAGCGTGGAGAACACAGCGGTGATTGGCGCATCGAGTGCTTTGAGTACCGCGTTCGTCAACTCTTGCGTCTGTTTGTGTCCCGAGGCGTACATCACTAGCACGCGCGCAAGCGGACCGACTTCCATCGGCATTTCGTTCCAGCGCGGCGCCTTGAGCCACGAGTACTTTTGCTCGACCTCGAGCAATTCGTACGGCGGTTTGGGACCGGTGTAGTTGAACGTCGTTTCGCCTTGCCAGGGGTGCAAACCTACGTTGTCGCCGCCGCTGTACTTGTACCACGAGTGCGTCACAAACTCTTGCATCTTGGCAAAATCGCGCGGGTCGGGTTGTTGAATGTTTTTCAGATCGCGGTTCAGAATAACCGCGCGCGGCACCAGATACTTGCTCGTGTCGCTGTTGTCAGTATCGGGAAATTCGCCCCAGGTCAGGAAATTGCCCAGCCCTTCGCCGATGGCGGCATACTCTTTGTAGTACGGCGCAATCGCCAGCAGATCGGGCAGATACACTTGATCCACAAACTCGATCATTCGCGTGATCGAATCGCTGATGATCGAAAGGCGCTCCGCGTTGAGCGCGGTGTCGCTGTTGAGATCAATCGGCATCGGCACGCCGCCGACGACAAAGTTGGGGTGCGGATTCTTGCCGCCAAAGATGGTGTGAATCTTGGTGGCGTCCTTTTGCCAATCGAGTGCTTCGAGATAGTGCGCAACCGCAAGCAGATTGATTTCGGGCGGGAGTTTGTACGCGGGATGTCCCCAGTACGCATTCGCAAAGATCGAAAGTTGACCGCTCTCCACAATCGCTTTGACTTTGGCTTGGATATCGGCAAAGTACGCCGGCGATGAATTGCGCCACGCCGAAATGCTCTGCTGAATCTCCGACGTTTTCTTGGGATCGGCTTTGAGCGCGTTGACCACATCCACCCAGTCGAGCGCGTGGAGGTGATAAAAGTGCATCACGTGGTCGTGGACGTATTGTTGCGCGATCATCAAGTTGCGGATAAGATTCGCGGCTTTGGGAATCTTGATTTTGAGCGCGTCCTCGACGGAACGAATCGAAGCGAACGAGTGCACGGTCGTGCAGACGCCGCAGGCGCGTTGCGTGAATGCCCAGGCGTCGCGCGGGTCGCGCCCTTTCAAAATCGTTTCGATGCCGCGCACCATCGTACCTGACGAGTACGCTTTGGTGATCGTGTTCGTGGCATCCACCTCCGCTTCGATCCGCAGGTGTCCCTCGATACGAGTGATTGGGTCTACTACGATTCGTTGTGCCATGCGAGCCTCCTATTCGACCAGCGCGTCGGCAACCAATTGCGCCAAGCCCGCCACTTTCCAATCGAGGTTAAAGTGCTGGACGCAGTCGGTGAATTGCAGACGACAGTTAGAACATGCCATTGCCACCGTCTTTGCGCCGACGTGGTTAATCTGTTCGATTTTCAATTCAAACGCCGCGTAGCGAATTGGGTCAGCGTCTTTGATGGCAATGACGCCGCCGCCACCGCCGCAACAGATTGCCTGTTCGCGGTTCGGTGTCATTTCCTTGAACGATTTGGGTGCGAGGATGTTCAAGATGTCGCGCGGCTCTTGGATGTGACCGCCGCGCCGCTGAATCTTGCACGCATCGTGGAACGTGATGATGCCATTACCATCGAGCGCGCCAGGTTTCAGTTTGATGCGCCCGCTCTTGACGTACTCACCAAGCAAGCCCGCGATGTGTACAACCTCGATACCTTGCGGCACGTCCATCAGATTCGCCGCTGTCCAACGAAGCGCGTCGTATGCGTGCCCGCACTCGGTTACAACGATGCGCTTGACGCCGAGTTCCTTTGCCGCGTTGAACACGCGATTCATAAACTCGACGGTCAACTTTTCGTTCCCTTCATAGAATCCAAAGTTGACAACTTCGCGTCCTTTTTTGGAGAGCGTCCATTTCTCGCCCGCCGCGTTCAGAATTTTCGCGATAGCGGCAAGGTTGGTAGGGAACTTCATAATTTCGATGGACGAAAAGACGACGAGCGTATCCGCGCCCTTGACATCCATCGGCATTTCGATTTCCCACTCATCGGCAACCCATTCGATTCGTTGCGCGAACACCGCATCGGTTACGCCGAGTGGACTGCCTTCGGTTTCTTGTTTGTTCACTGCCGCCTTCAAATCGGCGGGGACGGCTTGCGCGGCGGAGAGTCCTTCGCGCATGGTATGAATCAGCGGACCCAGATTGATGCCCATCGGACAAACCATCGAGCATTTGTTGCACATCGTGCAGGCGTAGTAATCAATCATACTCCAGTGCGCGATGTCATCGTCCGTAATCGGTTTGTCGAGATGGAGCGCGGTTTTGAATTTGCCGCTCAACGTAAAGCGTTGCTCGTACGCGCGGCGCAACAGTTCGATCTTCCACACCGGCGCGAATTCGGGATTGCCGGTCGCTTGATAAAAGTGGCACGCTTCGGCGCACATCCCGCAACGCGTGCACGCTTCCAGTTGCGCGGCGATATAGCCGCCCGTTTCAGCAACAAAAGTGTTGATTGCAGTTTGCGCTTTCATCGTCACCCTCCTACGGTGTTACCGCACGCTTGCCGAAATCGGCGCCGTGAATCGCTTTGGAGAAAAAGTAGAACACAAAGTGTGAAATGCGACTCATCGGAATCCAAATCAGCAACACGTTCACCGCGAGCATATGCAACGCAAACAAGGTTTCGTACGGGAAGAAAAGATGATGCGTCATGATGTATCCCGTTACCATCGGCACGAACACAACGAGCCAGTTCAGCCATTCGGCGGGACCGGTGAGCAAGCGCAACACAGGATTGACGATGCGATTGATGAGGAGCGCGATCATCGCGACAATCGCGCCAGCCGCGAGCCAGTCCACAATGGGCAGAGGCAATGTGGGCCAACCAAAACCGAGGAGCGATTTCCAGACGAGCATATGCGCGGTGCCTAGAAAGACCACGACGAACAAACCGAGGTGGAACAAACCGCCCGCAAGGTACATCACAGGATTACGCGCAAAGGTGTTCTTGACCCAGGGGATAAAGGGCCAAATCAAAATCCCTTTGGCGAACGATTTGACGATGCCGCCCACCTTGCTACCTTTGGCTTTGACCTTGTCGGCTTCCCAGCCCAGGACGAGCACGCGCACCAAACGATACGCCATCCCCGCGAGAAAGACGAGCCAAGCCACCTGGAAGAATGGTCCGCGCGCAAATTCGAGGATTTGATTCCAGTTCATCGTAACCTCCTATCCTTCCTTCTTCTCTTCCGCGTGCGCGCTTGTTCGTTGCGCGCGATTCGCCAGCGCAACGCCCGCGCCTACAACTGCGCCCGCCGCCACCGCCGCGCCGGCGGCAAGAACTGTTGGACGATCGAGTGGTGCAGATTGACCTTGATAGAATCCGCCGCCGTCCCAGAAATTGGGTTCGGAGCAACCCAGGCACGGATGGCCTGATTGGACTGGGAACGACAAGCCCTGATCCCATTTGATCGAAGCGCAGGCGTTGTAGGTGGTGGGCCCTTTGCAACCCAGTTTGTAGAGACAGTATCCTTTCTTCGCGCCTTCGTCATCAAACGATTCGGCGAATTTACCGGCTTCGTAGAAAGGACGACGCAAGCAACGATCGTGAATCGTTTGCGCGTAAAAAGTTTTTGGGCGATGGAGCGCATCGAGTTCGGGTAGTGCGCCAAAGACGATAAAGTGCGCAATCGTGCCGGTGGTCGCTTCGGGAATTGCGGGGCAACCGGGGATGTTCACGACCGGTTTATCGGTGACGAGTTCCCAGACACCCTTTGCGCCGGTGGGGTTCGGCTTGGCTTTGGGGATGCCGCCAAACGACGCGCAGTTGCCGGTGGCGATGATCGCCGCGGCACCTTTTGCCGCTTCCTTCAACAAATCAACCGCGGTGCGTCCACCAACCGTGCAATACACGCCGTCGTTGTCGGTGGGGATCGAACCTTCGACAACGAGGACGTATTTGCCGGCGTACTTTTTCATCGCGTCCTCTTTGGCTTGTTCGACTTGGTGACCGGCAGCGGCAGAGAGCGTTTCGTGGTACTCAATCGTGATGGTGTTCAGCACGAGGTCAACGAGCGTGGGGGATTGCGAACGCGTGATCGCTTCGCTACAACCGGCGCAGTCCTGGAATTCGAGCCAAATGACCGGGACACGCTGTTTGGCTTCGAGCGCGTTCGCAATCAATTGAGCGGAGGCAAAACCGCGCGCGGTGTCCAGATGCGCGGGCAGTCCGCTCTCTTCGAGAGGCGGCGCAAACCGCATGCCCATCGCGCCGACGAGCAAGCCGCACATCTTGACGAATTCGCGGCGCGAGATGCCACGTCGCTTGAGATGCTGCCCAATCGTTTCGTCAGGCATAGTTTCCTCCTTCGAAAATGTGGGACAAATTTCAAATTTGTCCTACGTTGTATCACGCACACGAGATATTTTCGGCTTCGAGTTTCTGTTGATACGCGGCGACACCTTCCGTACCGGTGACGAGCGCGCCTTTTTCGGCGTCCCACGCGCTCGCTTGAATCTCGGCGATCCAACCTTCGCCGTACGGATCGCTGATGGCGAGATTGGGATCGCTGGCGAGTTTTTCGTTGGCGCGCAAGAGCACGCCCGTCACGGGCGCCGGCACAGGCCCCACATACTTGCTACTCTCAACCGTGGCGACGCTCTTGCCTTGTTTCACTTCCTGCCCAATGTTCTTCGCCTTAACCGTGATTGCCGCGAGTTTGCCGCCAGACAATTTGCCGGCGACTGACGTCATACCAACGCGAATCACGCCACCGTCCATCGGTTTTGCCCACACGTGTTTTTCGATGAGATAGTACACGTCTTCGGGCAAGTTGCATCCGCGAATCGTTGCCATCGTTTTTTCCTCCATAGCAGGGTCAGGGGACAGAGAAATGGAGTGCCTGCCTACGGCTACCTGCCTCCTGCCAACTGAACTAGAACGTCAACACGGTCTTGCAGTCTTCGGCGAGTTGCCACATCGTCGCGCCGCCCACCATCTTGACGCCGTCAATCAAATCGGAGGGTTGCAGGTCGTGCAGTTCGGTGGAAGCGGTGCACGCCAGAAACTTGACGCCGCTTTCCATCGCCTCATTGAGAAAGGCACTGACCGGTTTGCCACCGGGTTTGGGATACACCGTTTCGGCGAGACCTTTTTTCAGCAACAACGTTCCGTCAATTGTAAAGAACATCGTTACGTCGTAATCCATCGCCGCCGCAAGACTGGCGAAGAAAAACGGCGTGGCGCAACGACGTGGCGTGTCAGGTCCGCTCGTCATGATGATCAAGATTTTGTCGTCTGCCATTGGATCCTCCTAGAATGCCAGTGCGATGGCATCTTGCGAAGCGTACTGGAGAAAAGTTGCCGCGCCGCCGATTTCGATGCCGTCAATCAAATCTTCTTTTTTGATGCCCATCACATCCATCGTCATCTGACAAGCGATGAGGCGCACGCCGGATTCTTTGGCCAGGTCGAGCAGTTCACTCACCTTGGCGACCTTGGCTTTGCCCATCCAACGGTTCATCATCGCGGTGGCGACGGCGGTCATGCCGGGCAACATCCCCAGAATGTTGGGAACGGAAATTCCAGGAACAGGTTGCGGCATCGCAGGATTCGCAATCGGCGATACCTGGAGTTTGTCCGCCTTGCCCTTTTTGAGAATTTCGAGTCCGTAGAAGGTGAAAAAGATGGCGGCTTCCATATCCATCGCGGCAGCAGCGGTCGCCAGGATCAGCGGTGGATAGGCGGCGTCAAGAGTGCCATGCCCAGCGATAATCGCGAGACGTTTTGCTTCAGCCATTGGAATCCTCCTTTTGCCTATTTGGCTTTCTGGATGAAAAAGATGAACTTGTCGCCCTCTTTTTCGTGTCCCAACAGCGTGTGCCCGGTTTTTGCGGTCCACGCTTCCACGTCGCTCACCGACCCGGGATCGGTCGCGATCATCTTGAGCACCTGCCCGACTTGCAAAGTGTCCACGGCTTTTTTCGTTTTGAGGATGGGCATCGGGCAAGCCAGCCCACTGCAGTCGAGCGTCGAGTCTACCTTAACGTTCATTGAACCCTCCTTGAAATAAAAATGCCTTGGCGCGACGAAAAACGATCCGTCTCGTCAAGGCAATCATCACCTTGAGTCTGGTAATACGACGATGTGCCAACGTCAGCACAAGTCGGAATAATTTTTTTATACCTGAGCGAGTTGCGCCACCTGGCGAAGGCGTTCGAGCAAATCCATCTGGCGGCGGGCAATGTGTGAAAAAGTATCGGCGACTTTTTGCAACAGATTCAGCAGCCACTCGACGCGTTGGGGCTCGACGAGGCGAATCTGGCGCGCTGCGTCGCGCAACGCTTTTTCTTCGATGCCACAGGCGCGCGCGATGGCGGCGACATTGATTTTCTGGCGTGCGGCAGCGGTGGTAACAAATTGTCCGGCAAAAATCATCCCGATAAACTGATCGCCAATTTGCACGCGCCCACGCGTGTATGCCAAGCCGGCGTGACAGCGTTCCAAACGCGGTGCGCCACCAATCGTGGCGAGCCGTGCCCACGACGCTTCACAGCGCTTGCGTCCTTCGGGCGACGCCAAGATCAAATCGCAGAACGTGCACGAATTGGCAACCGGCATAATCGCCTTGCCATCAATCGTGGTGGTCACCGCGCCGACGTTCGCCGCGGTCGCAAAAATTTCCTGAATCGGTTGCAGACAATCGAGCGGCAAAACCTCTAGTTCGGTCGGCATATCTGCCGCTGATGGCGCGGCTGTTTGCGGCAGGGCAAAGCATTGTTCCAGCAACGCGCGCGGGAAACGCCATTGTCCCCCGACGCGGATGCCGCGCAGACGCCCGTCGCTCAACATCCGATAAATCGTGGTGCGATCTACCTGCAACAGTTCTTGTAATTGTTTCGTTGTCAACAGATCATCCATACACTCTAATTATAGCACATTTTATTATAAATTGCAATAGCAAAATATAGCAA
>DAOTYB010000083.1:0-3082 GCA_034435315.1 Anaerolineae bacterium
CACCCACCCCTCTCTCCCCGCAAAGCGAGTAGAGAAGGGGGCAGGGGATGAGTGGGGAAAAGTAGGAAACTGAGAGTTACACATTAGGTACGACAATGTGTTCGCATGGTGCGAACGGTAGGCTGAGAGGCATTCTGTTGGAGGTAATGACGAGTGATTCCACAACCGATTGATACCATTCCGTTATTTCAGCGGCTCACCGTCGAGGAACGCCAAATGGTGACGGCGCTTCTTCGGCGTCGTCAAGTGGCACCCGGCGAAGCCATCACCAGCGAAGGTCAGCCGAGCGACGCGCTCTTTGTCATCGAGACGGGATGGGTCAAACTGGAAGGTAAAAACATTGACCAGGCGGTCACGCTGGCGAATCTGGGAACGGGCAGTCTGGTGGGCGAGTCCGATGTGCTGCTCAAGCGACCTTACTCGATGACAGCACGTGTGGCAGGTACAACGCCCGCGCAACTGCTCGTTCTCGCGCGTAGCGATCTCGAAGAACTGATTCGCCAGTGCCCCAGCATCGGCTTAAAGTTCAGCGCGAATCTGGGCTTGCGCATTCCCTTTCTCGAACAATATCTGGTGCAACAGCGCTTGCGTCACGTCGAACTGTTCAGCGCGCTGAGTGATGACGATTTGCGCGCCCTCGCGCAGCAACTCGAATTTCGCAGCCTCGCGCGCAGCGAGTTGATTATCGAGCCGGGGACGCCGGGCACAGCGGCATTCATCATCGAAGAGGGACGCGTCCGCATCATCGCGCAGGCGAGTGACGGACAAACCTTTGAAGAACTGGACGCGGGCGCGATCTTTGGACACACGGCCCTCTGCACCGGCAAGCCCTACGCGTTGACGGCGCGCGCGGTCACGGCGGTGACCTTGTGGGTCTTGACGCGCGACGCCTATCAGGACCTCATCAAACGTCGCCCGGCCATCAAACTCGCCTTTAGCCGCGCGCTGGCGGAACCGTTGAGTATCAGCGATCAAGCCGAAGCCGTCGAACGAATGCGCGCGCTGCCGCTCTTTGCCGATATGCCGACCGACGCGTTGCACGCGCTTGCCGCGCGGCTGGTCTTGCGCCAATTCCCTACCGATGAAGCGATCTATACCGAAGGCACAGCGGGCGACGCGATGTACATCGTCGAAGCCGGCGAGGTGCGTTTGATGGATAGCGCGTTCGCCGATGCGCATCTCCTCGAACGCGTACGCCCCGGCGAGACCTTTGGCGAGATGGCGCTGTTGACCGGGCGCACGCGCGCGGAATGTGCCCGCGCCGCGACCGATGTGACGTTGTGGGTGCTCTACAAAAGCGACTTTGACGATGTGATGGTGCAATACCCCGAAGTGAGTCTCGCGCTCAGTCGCACCCTCACGGAACGCTTGAGCACGCGCGAGAGCGATTTTGTGTTGCGCCATCTGCGCCGCATCAAACTCTTTTCCAATCTGGCTTCCAGCGAACTCAAGCAGATTGCGACCAAAGTGCGTGGCGTCCGTTTTCGCCCCGGCGAAATCATCTGCTTTGCCGGTCAACCTGCCCACACGTTCTTTATGATCGAAAACGGCGAAGTCAAACGGATGGCGACCGGCCCGCACGGTGAACCAGTGATGCTCGGCATCCTCGATGCGGGTGATTCGTTCGGCGAACAAGAAATTGTGCAGGGCATTCCGTATCAAGCCACCGCGCAGGCATTGAGCGAAGTGGAGATCTGGACCATCTCCCGAAACGATTTTCAACAGATGCTGGAAGCGTTCCCTGCCTTGACGCTGACGATTACGCGGATGATGGCGGATCGGCTGGCGCGTGCGCAACAGACCGCTGCCGGCACGCGCCTGCAACCACCCGGCGCCACGCCACGCGCACCGAGCGCGCCGCCGCGTCGGATTCAGACACCTCCTTCCGGCGCGCGCCCGATTCGCCCGATGGGGCATACGCGAACACCCTCGCCCTCCCAGCGCACCTATGCCAGCGCGGCGCCGGTGAGTGGCACTCCGCACCTCTCGGCGGAACACAGACCCCCAACGAGTACGCTGGGAGTGGCGCGGCAACATAGCGCGCCGCCGCTGCAAACGCCCGCGCATAGTGCGCCGCGCGCTACGCCGCGTGCCACACCGTCGTTTTCAGCACGCACGCATAGCCCCATCGCCTCGCCAACGCGGAGAGGCGGTCCGAGTTTCTGGACAGAAGCAGGTATGTTGGTGAGTGGCTTGTCGCTCGCGGGTAAATTGCGTGCGGTCACTCTGCTCGCTCTGATGTTCTGGTTTATGGTCGTGGTGGGTCCGTTTACCACGATTAGCGCGGTCAGTTCTGCGGTGGGCGGCTTGCAATTGGCAGATTCCGCTTCGGTGAATACGGGACAGGAGAAAACCGTTGCTACCCCGCGCGAGGACAGTGGAATCGCCAAAGTGGCGTTTGCCGTTCCGACGAACACGCCGGTGCCCACGCGCACACCCGCGCCCACATTTACACCGCGACCACAGCCGACGCTTGTGCGCGTGGTGCCCACGCGCACACCTGTGCCACCGCCCCCCGCGGCGCCAGCAGCAGCGCCCACCTTACCACCACCAGAAGTTGACCCGCGACTGGTGCCAGGGAGCGGCAAGGATTTGCCACACGTCAATAATTTCAGAATCATCCCTGCTACGGTGGCACGCGGACAAAAATTCTGGCGCCTGACCAAAGTCGTTTTTGAAGACGTGGCTGAATCGGGCAACAGTCACACGATCTTTGTGATGCTGCGCGACGAAAATGGCAAGCGCATTGACGCCAAAATCAAATGGTGGGGCGAATTCACCGGTGATCTGCCCGACGATCCGCAGAAATCGCCAGACGATGTGTGTCAGTGCAATTACGCGCTGTTTATGTACGGCGATGCCTACGGCGTGATGGTGGCGGATCAATACCCAAGCGACAAAGCCACCGGGATGATTATGCCGATGAAACGCCACGTGAACTATCGCCTCTACTTTCAACTGACGACGATGCCGTAGTAATTACCAGCCCTGCTATCCATTGCGACAAGCCCCACCCCCTTGCCCCCTCCCCACGCCGCAGAGCGGCGTGGGGAGGGGGCATCAGAGGGTAGGGGTGAGGGCG
>DAOTYB010000084.1:0-5481 GCA_034435315.1 Anaerolineae bacterium
CGCGCAAGAATGGACAGCAGGTGATTGTTGCATTGCAGGCGGCTTTAATGGGGACTCCCTTTATCCCCGCCACGCGCTCATCAGCTCAACCTGCTGAGACGGGCTGAGTAGTTACAACCGCTGTTGTATGCCACAATCACATCCGTGGGAGTAACGGCAATGATGGGATCCGGGGGAATCCAACCGGTATAATAAACTGCTTCGTAAGACACGCCTAAGAAGGGTGGTGCGAGCGGAGCATCGGGTATCGTGGAACCGGTCAACGCAGCCCTATCGGCGTTCATTGAATTTGAAACAACAGGTGCACGGGACCGAGCCGCTTCCTTCGCCATGCGATAGACCTCTTCACCATGTTCATACATCCGAGGCACAGAATAACCAGCAGTTTCCAGCTCTGGTTCCCGCCTAGAGCTGTCGGTTCGGATCGTCCGTCCCTCAATACGACTGTCGTTCTTTCCTCCTTGTGCAGCGACACTGCCAGGAGCCAGGGGAGCTTGAGCGATGCGTTGTTGAAGATGTGCCAATTCACGTTTGACCGCTTCTGGGTCGGCAGTGGGGGATTGAGCCCGGGCTGCCGGTGAAACAACAAATAACAGAAGCAGGACTAGCGTAGAAACGGTAATTCTAAAGATCGAGTGCTTCATTTTTTCTTTCTCCTTTCAACAGGTATGAAAGACACCAATGCCAAAATGGACACCATTCACAGGCGGTGTTGTACACATATTCATGGATGCCATCGACGGTAGGCTTACCAGTCCGCTACACTACTACCCCCCCCTCAGGGATAGGTAGAGAGTCAGCGCTCTACCCATCCCCTACCAAAGTTACCGCCGCACTTCTTTGAACACAAAGACAGAACGCCCGATCTGAATCTCGTCCCCGTCCATCAACGTTTGCCTTTGCGTGCGCTGTCCGTTGACGAACGTGCCGTTGGTACTTGCCAGATCATACAGCACAAAATACCCGCGCTCCATTCGGATGCGCGCGTGCTCCGCTGATACCGCGGGATCATCGAGAATAATATCATTGCGGAGACTGTCACGCCCGATTCTTGTCGAACGGCCAAGCCGTGAGTCGCGGCCGGCGTGGCGCCCAGTTAGGGCGACCAGCCAGCCCACCGCGCCCACGGATCGTCCAATCACTCGCGTGGGTTCAACCATGGTAACCTCCCCTGCCTATTTGGCGACTGTTGCTTAGATTATTCGTTTGCCGATTTGGACGGTCGCTGGGTGCGCTTCTTGGCTGGTTTCTTTTCGGCGGAGCTTTTGCCCACCGTCTTGAAAACCAGCGTCGTCTCGCCAAGGCGAATCTGGTCGCCATCTTTGAGCAGTTGTCGTTGAATTCTACGTCCGTTCACAAAAGTTCCGTTGGCGCTTGCCAGGTCGTAGATATAAAATTGGGGTTCGCGTTTACGCGTCCCTTCTTCGAGCCGAATTTTGGCGTGTTGACGCGATACGGCAGGGTCATCCAACACAATGTCGTTGCTCTGTCCATCGCGCCCGATGTTGGTACCTTGCGGATTAGTTAACTGGAAAAGTGTGCCAAGGTGGGCACCACCGCCTTCTACAATCGCGACCCAGGCTAAGACAGATGGTGGGGTACCGAGTATTTGAGTCACATTCGAGTTTGGTGTAGGCACCTCATACCCATCCACCCGCTGGGTGCGTTGAGAAGAAAGATCAGCAGGGGTAAAGCGTTCTGTCTCATTCCAATTGCCAACCGAGCCAGATGTCGGCAAGGTAGGACGATCATTCTGACGCATAATTTCCTCCTATTCTCTGGGACGTATTTTGACTTCTTTGAACACAAAACTTGCGTTGCCGAGTTGCACTTGATCGCCATCTCTAAGCAACTGGCGTTGTACACGATGGCGGTTGACAAAGGTGCCATTGGTGCTGGCTAGATCGTACAATACATACTGACCATTCTCAAAACGGATTTCGGCATGCCGTTTGGATACCGTCGCATCGTCCAACACGATATCGCACTGAGTTCCGTCACGTCCAATCGTGTTGCGATCGCGGCGTAACGGCATTTGTTGACCGGGCCGGTTGCCGCTTTGTCTGACTAACCATGCCGAAGGAGGTTGGGGCGCATCCATTACAGCAGTAGGGGACAAAACCGGCGATGGTGACGGTGGGTAAGGAATAGGCGCCGGCGCGGTTTCTGTCGTTCTTTGGAATCCTGGCACGGTCGTGTCAGACGTTGGCGCCGATGGCTTTTCAAAAACCATTGCCCTGGGCCAGCTTGTCGCCGCTCCGCGGCAATAGTTCCGCGCTTCGCCGCTAAAAAGATACAGGATCGGCAAAGCATGGAACAACCCATATACAATTCCAAAGATCGCCGGGTAGACGAGTAAGCCACCGAGGAACAAAAAGAGCGCAATGCCAATGGCAAACCAACCCAGCGTAGCACTCGCTGCAGAGAGAATACCACCGACCCTACCCCATTCCCTGCCCTGTAATAACCCAACGCCGGTTATCCAGTATCCCAGCCCACTGGCAATGAGGATGACTCCAATGAGAATAAAGAGAATTTGTAGGATTTGGAATGTAGCTGACGGAATCGCTGTCAGCGCCGCGGCAAAACCTAACCAGCGCAAGGCATCCACAAACATAAACGAAAAGATGCCTCCCCCAACGGCTGTGCTCGTACCGTTCAAGAAAAACCAGATGGCGATGAGAATGATGCCAATCGGACGTTTCATTTTGACCTCCTTGTGTGTGCAGATTCTCATGTCCCGCGCGCAATTTATTTTTTGATGATTGTTTTTTCCCTCCTTCTAGCCCGGTCTCGTTAATACTCCAATCGCAACAATGTTTTCCCAAGGCGAATCACATCACCGGGTTGCAGGCGGACCAGCGTACCCGCCGCAATCCGATTGTTATGGACGTACGTGCCGTTTGTAGATCCCACATCCTTTATCGCTACTTCATTGCCTTGCACGTACACTTCCAGATGTTGCCTCGAAATACCTTGGTCAGTAGGATCAACTTCATTTCGCCCTAACAGAAGAGTTCCCGGTCGCAATACAATCTCTTTACCACGTGCATTGCCGGCAACTACCACCAAGCGTGGCATGCCTCTGGGATGGGAGGCTCCCGCTGGAGGAGGCGACGGGACAGGCGATGGTGGATTCTGAAAATCCGGCGGTAAGGTGGCTAGATCGTTTACCGGTGTGACTTGAAAGGTCATGCCGGGCTGATACCCTAGCGCCCTTGCCAAATCGATTGCGTTTTGATACCGCCGCCGAACATCCTTTTCTAATGCTTTTAAACAAACAGCTTCCAATTCTGGCGAGATATTTGCGTTTGGATTGGCTTGGCGGGGTGGTATAGGTTTGCGCGAACGATGCATCTCTATCACGTCTTTTGGATCACCGCTGAAGGGCCATGTCCCAGTCAACATCTCGTACAGCACTATACCCAAGGAATAAATATCGCTGGCTGGCTGCACCGGCTCACCAACTACCATTTCATAGGGTAAATAGTACGGCGTGCCAACGATAAAGCCCTCCGAGGTCTTGGTCGTACGCATAGACTTGGCGATTCCAAAGTCGCCCAATTTAACGCCGACATTCGTCGCCAGCATGATATTTTCTGGTTTGATATCTCGATGAATTATTCCATAGGTGTGCAAATAGGACAATGCTTCACAGGTTTGACCAATTACTGGAATGATCAAACTTGGCAATGACGGTCTGCCAGGAACTAACCGTCCACGCAAGGTCCCGCCATCCGCATACTCCATCACGATATAGTACGTCCCATCTTCGGAACCATAATCCAGAATTTTTACGATGTGGGGATGATCAAGTCGGCGTACGAGGGGACCTTCCTCTATGAACTTGGCACGAATATAAGAATCTGTTGCCTTTAGAATTTTGATTGCGACTGGTGTTTTACCATCTGGCGCTATACCTTTGTAAACGATGGCAGACCCGCCAGAAGCGATTGTGTCAGTGATTTTGTAAGTTCGCAAGCCACGCACCTGCTGGGACACAAGTGGGGCTGGTACAGATACAAAAGATGGAGACGGGCTGATGTGGCGTTCGGCGAGAACTTCTTCGCCCCACTGAAATACAAACACAACATTTGCAATCTGAATTCGATCGCCACGCTCTAGGCGTTGCTCAACGATTCGACGATTGTTGACAAATGTGCCATTAGTACTCCTCTGGTCCACAACCCAATAGCCATCGCTACGTTGTTCGATTCGCGTATGCTCACGCGAAGCAAGCATGCTTTCAATGATAATGTTATTCTTTGTCGGATCACGCCCAATCGCTAAAGCAGACGACAATGCAAATGTCTTCCCTGTGAGAGGACCTTCAATGCAGACGAGGCGCGGTCCCAAGGGAGATGCCGGTGGAACATTGGCGGAGGGGGGAGCCGCAGGTTTTGCCGGAAGAATCGGTGGGGCGCTAGATGAAGGAGGTTTTTGGATAGTCGAATTGCGTTCAACCGATTGACGATTGTACTTGAGTGTCATCCAGATAATCAATGCCAGAAAAACGAGCAACAAGCCACTACAAAACAATACGGCGGCAACAGAGGGGCTAGAATCAATTGGCACTTTTGCACGCTCCTTCTAAAGATTTGAGTTTAGACTAACGCCAAATGACTCGGATTTTCCGAGTTAAGAAGTTTGCACCTTAAAATTGAAAACGAATCACCCGACGGGCTATTTTTTGCTCTTTTTGACAATCGGATAGCGTGGGGCGTGCTGCCGCACCTTGCCCTTGGGCCAGCCCGGCGACTTTCCGCGGGGTTTGGCCACGCCGGTCGGTGTACCAATCTGTGCAATAATGCCCCCAAACCTCTGGCGCACGCGCCCAGGTGTCAAGTGCACTTGTCCTTTTTGCCAGGGCAAAGGTTTGTCCACCACCACTTGGCGCGCCAGCCATAATTGCCAGGTCAACAAGGGCATCAAGTCACTCCACCGCTCACTTTGCTCGGGGGTCTTCAAATGCGGCAACGTCCAGTGCAGACCCTGTTTCGCAAAGCGATACCAGTGATCTACGCCGTAGCGGCGCAGATAACTCCGCCACCACGTGGACAACGGTGGCGGTGGCTCGCCCCACCAGCCCAACCACACGTCTTTCGGATCGCGCCGCGTCCCTTTCGCTCGCAACCGCTCGATCCGTAGCACAGAGAAAGGCAAGGTTGGGGCTTTCGTGAAATGCTTGGCGTGCCACAACGAGAGCCGCACGCGCCCCAACTCGGCGTCCTCCACCGTCAGCGTTTCGGCTGGCTCGTCCCACGTGGTGGAATCGTTCAGTTTGAACTTGGCGCTATGCACGCGCGGGCGCCCTTTGCCTGAATAAGGGGGCGGCGCACTCCGCAAGCACAAATTCGGGCGCAACCGCACAATCTTATCACAGGCAATATCGGCACTTTGGACGATGAAAGGCGCACAGCCATATTCCGCATCGAATAATGCGATGGGGCGTTGGCGCAGCCGCTGACAGACGGCGCGCAG
>DAOTYB010000085.1:0-31784 GCA_034435315.1 Anaerolineae bacterium
CAACAAAGATGTCGTTATCGTTTCGGCTGGCGGGCTGGAGTGCCCCGGCGACGAGCGCCGCGCCGCTTCCCTCTACGGCAATGTCGTAGCCGATGTCGCTGTCCGCCGCGTCACCTCCAACATTCAGCAAAGTTGAGTAGATCGGCGGTCTCCAATTCGCTGGATCCAATTTCATCACGAAAGTCGTGCCATTGAGTGGTGGCGCGCCGCTGGTGTGATAGAAATCGGAAGACATGGTCCAGCCAACGACATAGACAAAGCCGTTGCCGTCCATGGCGATACCATTGCCCCAGTCCACAGAGCCACCGCCGATCAAAGTACTGTAGGTCAGATTCCCTGCAGGGTCAAGTTTGGCAACGAAGGCATCCGTAATGCCGTGGTAGGCACTCCCATCGGTGATCGGAAAATTGGGGGAAGACGTAGAGCCGGTCAGGTAGACCACTCCCTCCGCCGTGACGACGATGCCACTGCCAGCATCATAGTCCGTCCCGCCTAGAAAAGCCGCATAGATGGGTGTTCCGTTCGCGTCCAATTTCGCAATGAACGCGTCGCTGTCACCGGCATTCAAATTCAAACCGCCCCGAGAACTGAAACGAGCTGAGTAACTGTTACCAACGATGTAAGCCGCACCAGTGGCATCTACCGCAATGCCATTGCCCCAGTCAGAGTGACCGCCACCGATGGGCGTGGCATAGACCAGGTCCGAATCCAGGGTCGCCACGCGGGGCGCGGTGGATGACGTAGATACGGCAAAGGGTGCGGTGATCTCGTTGCCTTGCAGGGTCGGCCTGGCTACCGCAGAGGCAAGCGCGCGTCCGTCCCCGCCGATGACACCCAGGAGAGGGAAGGTGAATTGACCGAGCGCCGTATGGAGCCGCAGGCGATCCGCCTCGAGGGTCAGCGCGTCCGCGCCCTCCGCGCGCATTCGCACCGCATTCAGATTTGCGCCCGCGCGCGCCACCAGGCGCTGCACCAATTGTCCGTTCTCACTCGTGATCTCTAGGTCAATCCCAGGATACAGGTCCTTGTAACGCACGCCACCCCAGACCGGCACATTGGTGCGCCATTTCGACCTGTCATTGCCGACAAAGTATGAAACGCGCGTCTGGAGCCGATTGAACGGCTCGATGGTCGGATGAGGGTTCGCTCCCGAGAAACTCAGTTTGAGGTTGACGCCTCGGCGTGACGTCTCTGCACGCACCGCCCTCAAATTTCGAGGATCGAGCAAGTGCCGCTGCCACAAATTGCTCCCCTTCGGTTGCTCCAACACGTTGAACCAGAGGGCCTCGTCGGCAAAGTAGATGGTTGCATTGCCCCCACGCACCTGAAAACGCACACCTTTATCGAACTGTCCCACGTTTTCGATGAACATCACGGGCGTAGGGGGTATGGCCACCGCGCGCGGCGGCAGGGCTGCGACGCGCGTGTTCGTTGCCGTCGGCGTCGTTGTGACTCTAGGTGAAATCGTTGAGCGCGGGGGTGGCGGTGTGTTACGGTTCACCTCTTTGGGCGTGATGAAATCGTTGATGCGCTTTTTTGTCTCTGGACTCAGGCGCTCCCAATCTTTCAGCGCTTCCAGAAACAGCATCGTGCCGTCCCCGGGCACCGGTTCCGTGCTGATGTACTGCGCTGGAATCTCGCTCCGCGCGCCGAATAGCGCATACACTTTGTACAGCGCGGCTTGGCCGCGCGTGATCTCGCCACGCGCGAGTGCCGCATCAATCAGTTGATACGAATGGGGTGGCGACGCAGGGGTAGGTGTTGGGGTAGGCGTACGGGTTGCCAGCGGCGTGCGGGTAAGCATCGGCGTCCGCGTGACGGTAGCCGTCGGTGTGCGCGTGCGTGTCACTGTCGCTGACGGCAGCGGTGTAGCGGTTGCAAGCGGCGTACGCGTCGGGGTCGCATTCGGCGCGCAAAAGCGGCTTGCCCAGGTCAATTCCACCTGTGCGCCGATGAGCACCCACCGGGCGATGAACGCGCCCGTCGCGACGGTCTTTTCGCGCAGCCACAACAAGCCCTGCGGCACGTACACGTTCGCGCGCACGGTGTTCTGCGCGCCAAACCACGCATCGGGCTTGAGGTCCAATCGCGCCGGCTGCCCCTTTTTTCCCAGCACAAGGATGAGCAGGTCGCGCGCGCCAAACCCTGTCGCGTTCGGCGCCGGTCCCACGTACACCCGCGCCCCGGTTTGCACCTCGTTCGCAATCCGAATCTCCGCTGGCGCAGTAAAGTACACTCTTGCGTCGGCGCGAATATCCCACTCGGTAAAGGTGTACACACCTCCGGCAAAAGTGAGCGTCGCTTGCGGCTGCACAAGCAACTTGCCATAGTTGCCCGCCGGCAAGGTGAGCGTCCCGTTGGGGGCAACCTCGACATTCTGCGTGCCAGGGGTAAAAGGAGGGATAGGCGGCAAGGTGTTGAACAGCGGCAGGGTGAGCGGCGTGTGCTTCGTACCCTGAATCGTTCCGCGGTTGACGAGATGGTTGTAGTACACGTCGAATACCTGCGCGCCCTGCCCAATCACAATGCTGTCACCCAACAAGCGCGAGGCGCGATCGGGGAAACGCACGCGTTCGCCAACGATCACCTCGACGCGGTCGGGCAAAAAGTGGGCTTGCCCTTTGTCGTTCGCACCAATGTCGCCGCTGTGAACGACACTGCCTTCTTGCAGCCAAATCCCTTCCAAACCCAGCGCGCTAAAGGCGCCAACGCCCGGACAAGTTGGCGCGCTGGTTGGCGTGGAGGTCAGCACCGGTGTGCGAAGCGGTGTCCATGTGTTCGTCGGCGTTACAGTCACATTGGGCGTCGCACTATTCCGCGCGATGGGAGTCCACGTTGACGTGGCGATCAGCAGGCGGGCGCTGGTGATGCCGGGGATCGCTGTGGCAGGTGCAGGTACGGTTGCTGTCGGAGTTATCGTCGTTCCTCTGAAGGATAGGACGAAAGACAAAGGACGAATGGCGAATGTGTCCCTTGGTTGTTCGTCCTTCGTCCTCGGTCTTGCGCTGTCCATTATAGCATCACGAGGTACATTCGTCAATAATTGCAAACATCTCTAATTTCTGATACACCGCGAGTGTTTCGCGCGCGGTACGCTCCCACGTCAACTGCCGCGCGCGCGCCAAACCCCGCGCGCGCAACTCTGCTGCGCGTGCGGCAGCGTGCAAGACGACGCGCAGCGCGTCCGCGAGTTGCGTCGCGTCGTGAGGATCAACCAGCCACGCCGCGTCGCCCGCGACCTCGGGCAGGGCACTCGTGTTCGCGCAAATCACCGGCACGCCCGCTGCCATCGCTTCCAGCACCGGCATTCCAAACCCCTCGTAGGTCGAAGGGAAAACGAACACATCCGCCGCGCGATACCACACGCGCAACGCATAGCCAAACGCGGGCGCCACTTGAAGCACGCGCCGATTCAGCGGATTAGCCAGCGCGCGTTGCGCCGGCGTGAACTCTCCACCGACTTGCACGAACACCACCTCGCGCTCGAGTTGCGCGAGCGCGCGCAAAATCACCTCCACGTTCTTGCGCGGCGCGCACGAACCGACATGCAGAACAACCCGCCGATCTTGCAGTTGGAATCGCTCGCGCAACGCGCGCACATCCGCGTCGGCAACGGGCTCGAAAAATTCCGCGCCGACGGCGAGCGGCACAACGGTGATGCGCTCGGTGGGATAGTTCGAGTGGCGCAAGATTTCATCGCGCGTGAACGATGAATCGGCGATGATGCGCGCGGCGCGCAACATTGCGCGGAACGAACGCTCCCACAACCAGCGCCCCAGCCCGTGTCCCTCATCGAGCGCGCGCGGCGCAAGGTCGTGACAGGTGACGACGGTGCGCGACGCATCGAGCGCGTCAATCAAATGCGCGTACGAGTGATCCACGATATGGTTGATGTCGCCTTGCTGAAAACGCGCGGCAAGCGGGTACGCGAGCGAACGCCACGCGTAATTCGCCAACGTGTTGACCGCGCCGCGCAGGTAGGGCAGGGGACGCGCGGCGACGTACGCGCGCGCGTTGCAGCCGAGACATTCAAGCGCGCGCGCCAACTCGTCGGCGTAGCGTTCCATACTCCACCACTGTTCGGTGGGGAGGTCACGAAAGAGGGTGACGTTCATTTCGTTGATTTGTTGGTTTGTTGGTTCGTTTAATCGTTGGTCCGTTTGTTTGTTGGGTCGGATTCTAGAATCATCTCAAAGAACGCGACGTTTGCGGCGGCGATGTGCGCGTGCGTGTATTGCGCCAGCACGCGCGCGCGTCCGCGTTGCGCCAGTTGCGCGCGCCGCGCCGCATCGTTTTGCAACGTGGCGAGCGCGCCGCGCAGCGCGCTCACATCGCCTTCGGGAAAGACGATTCCCGCGTCGCCAATCACTTCGGGAATCGCGCCCGAATTTGATCCGACTACAGGCACACCCGACGCCATCGCTTCGATGAGTACGTGACCGAATTGCTCCTTCCACGTCGGCGTCGTTTGCGAGGGCAACACCAGCACGTCGAGTGTGTTCAGCACGCGCGCGATTTCTTCGTGCGGCAGCGCGGGGACGAGGCGTACGCGCGCGGCGAGTTGGCGCGCGGCAACCCAGCGTTCGATCTCATCGCGCAACGCGCCATCGCCGACGAGAACGAGTTGCGCGTTCGGCAAATCGGCAAGCGCGGCGAGCAGCGTCCACACCCCCTTCTCCGCGACCAATCGCCCGATGTAACCGATGGTGAACGCGCGCGTCTCTTTTTCGGGCGCGACGCGCGGTTGAAAGAGTTCTGTGTCTACGCCCAGTTGCGGCGTGACAACAATCGGCTTGGAAAATTTGGCGCGCACGATGCGCGCGGCGTCGGAATTTCCCGCGATGATGCCATCGCAGCGCGCGAGATTGAATCGTTCGACGCCAGGCAGGCCGACGCGGTGCGCGAGGTTTTCCCACGTAAAGCCGATGAGTTTGGCGCGGCGTTTGAGCAGCGCGCATTGCGCGAGCGCGAGACTCGCGGGCTCTTCTTCGACGTAAATCACGTCGGGTTGCGCGCGTTGAATGATGCGCTGCAACGCGCGCAGCGGATAGACGTAACGCACGATGTGCCCATCGAATCGCACAGGGAGCGCGTGCAGCGTATAGTTCGCGGTGGACGCGCGATCCGCGCGCAAGGTGAAGAGCGCGTCGCGCCAGGACGCAGGCACAACGACGGTGAGCGCGACGTGCTGCGCCAGCGCATCGAGTTTGGCGCGATTGATTGGCGCGATGTAGGTATGCGAGACGAGAAGGACGCGCATCACTTGATCACCGTGAACGTAAAATACAAATCGCGCGCGGGAAAGATGAATGCCAGGTACGCTTCGTAAAAATAGGGAAAGCGATTGGCGAACCACTGCAAGCCAATCCAGCGAAACGGTCTACCAAAGCGCAAAAAGGCGCGAACCTTTTTCAAACGCACGCGCGAATAGAATCCAACCAGCGGTGATTGTGTCTCGAACATTCGACTCAAGAGCGATGGCTTGAACGGCGGCTGATCAATGAAAAAGTCGAATGAAAAAAGTGAGAGATGACGGAGATGAGTTGGATCCGTGTACGAAAAGCGATTGGTAAAATGCGGCGTGACAATTTCGATGGACGCGCCCGCGCGCGCCACCCGAACAAGTTCCTCGACGAAACGAACGAAATCCGTGATGTGTTCGACGACGTGATTGCACACAATACGGTCGAAGGAATCGTCAGCCAGGGGCCAGGGATATTGATTGAGATCGTGAAGAATGTCCGCCGCTGTGTTGGGATTGGAATCTATCCCGATCGCGCCAGCCGTTTTAGCATTACCACAACCAACGTCAAGAATTTTCATGATCCACGTACCTCACCTCGCCACACGCGCGCGATGTACGCGATGCGCGCGAGGAACGCGCCGCGCTCGAACGCGAGGAGCAGCGTGCCGTAGAACGCGACGACGAGCGCGCCCTTGAACGCGACGCGCCCGATGAGCGGCAACACATTCAAATCGAACGCGCGCGCGCAAACCCAGTACAACGCGATGCTCGCAACCGCTGCAATGAACGATGGCGCGAACAGGCGCGGTAAATCAATCGGCAGCGCGCGCGCGACGAAACGATACGTCAACGCGATGCCAACGACGAACGCGACGCCGACCGCAATCGCTGTGCCTATCGCCGCGAACACAAGCGTCAGCGCAGTACCAACGATGATGAGTGTAATCGCTTGCACGACGAGAACGGTCGTGATGCGTTCGGGTTTGCCAATTGCGGTAAAGAGCGCGCCCGTGTCATCGAGCAAAGGACGCAAGACCGCGTAACCGACGAGAAAGCGCAGCAGCGTCGCGCTCGGCAACCATTTTTCGCCGTAGAGCAACAACAAAAAATCGGGCGCGGCAACAAAGAGCGCGAGCGCGAGCGGCAGCGCGACGGTGAGGATGATCCACAAACTCATCTCGAACGCTTTGCCGAGTCGCGCGGCATCGTCTTGCAATTTGGCATAGGTTGGCATCGAAACGCGGCTGACGATGTGCGTGACCAGTCCTGTGGGCCACTGCGCGACTTTGTACGCGAGTGCGTAGAATCCCAGCGCAGTCGCGCCGACGAACGTGCCGACGAGAAAATTATCGAATTGCAACAACAGCACGGTGGCAATCGCGCCGAGCGACATCACCGCGCCGTAACGGAGCATCCAGCGCGCGAGCGCTCCATCGAAGCGAAAACGCACGCGCGCGCCGCGCGTCATCCGCCGATACGCCCACCAGAAACCGAACGCGCCGATGAGCGCGTTCACCGCGACCTGACCAAAGAGTGCCCAGTACGCGAATCCCGCGCGCGCAAGCGCAAGCGCGGCGACATACGAGAGCACGAGCGCGCTCGTGACGACGACCGTCGAGCGCGCGAAGGCGAGTTCTTTTTCGAGCGCGGCGCGCGCGCTGATGCCCACCGACTCGATGACGAGCGCGCCTGCGAGCGCGATCATCAGCGGCGCGGTCGCGGCGGGATAGTTCAACTGCGCGATGACGATTGCGGCAAGCGTCGTCAACGCGAGTGTGACGATGGACGCGGCAACTTGCAGCGCGAAATGCGTCGCGAACAATTCATCCGTCGTCGGCTGGCGATGCACAAACGCGTACTCCAGGCCCAGTTTGCCGCGCACATCGAACAGCGTGAAGAAGAACATCGCCAGCGCAAAGACGCCAAAATGTTCGGGCTCGAGCAGGCGCGCGATGAGAATGCCATAGACGATGCCAATCGCCATGTTGGTGTACGAACTGATGAGGACGAACGCCGTGCCGCGAACGGCGCGCTGAGCGATCGTCATCGAACGCGCTCCGCGACCGCGCGTTCGTAGAACGCGAGGAGACGCGCGTGGTAATGCTCCCACGTGAACGATTCTACACGCGCGCGCGCCGCGCGACGCATCCGTGCGCGTAGCGCTTCGTCGCCGCGCAAACGTTCCAGACGAGCACACAGCGCGTCCACATCACGCATCGGAACGATGAAACCCTCTTCGCCGTCGCGCGCGACCGAGCCAGCATTGGGCGTGGTTATCAGTGGCAAGCCCGCTGCCATTGCTTCGTAGGTAACCAGCGCGCTCCCTTCTTCGATGCTGGGGAAGACAAACACATCGCACTGTTGCATCAAGCGTGCCAGTTCGTTCGTGTGAGGTATGAAACGCACGTTGGGCAAATCGTTCCAGCGCGCGCGGATGGTGGCAAAATCGGGTGCGATGGCGCCAACAATCCACAGTTCCGCGTCATGCCACTGCAAACGTTGCCACGCGTCGAGCAAGTACGGCACGCCTTTGCGGATCGTCACTGTGCCTGCAAAGATGGCGCGAAAAGGACGCGCGCGCGTCGAGTCGGCCGGCGCAAAGCGCGTGAGGTCAACACCGAAGGGAATTTCGATGAGTTTGGGCGCGGGGATGCCCTCGGCGAGCATCGTCGCGCGCGCAAACGCGCTGGGGACGATGATGTAATCGGCGTGCGCGAATTCCTGGCGCATTCGCGCGAGATTCCACGTGGGAAATTTCAGTGGGACATTCCAGCGCGCGTACTCTTCGCGCATCAAGCGCGCTTGCGTAGCAGGATGAGTGGAGGCGCGTTCGACGACGGTGATCATTCCGCGCGTCTTGGCGCGCTGTAGCGAGCGCAGGCACATTGCGTTCCAACCGTGAAAAATCTGCGCGGTGGGGAGTTGCGCGGCAACCCAGTAATCAAAGAGGGTATTTTCGAGATAGTCGAGGAGAGCGGTGGCATCTTTTGCCGCGAGGTACTTGACGCCGCGTCCCGCGATGCCCCACTGTCGAATGAGCGCGCGCGGGATAGTCGTTTGCGCGTTCGAATTGACGAACAAGCGCGCGAGGTGTCCCGCGCGATAAATTCCTGCGGCGGCGTTGTAGGCAATCCACCCGATTCCACTTCCGCCGAATTTGGCGTCAATGCTGTAAACGATCTTCACGTTCGTTTCGATTTGCGCGCCCGTGGGGTCGCGTATCTGGCGCGGCGTTCACGCGCGGCTGGGGTATTGGTCGAGGCGCGCTCTAGATATTCGACGATGGCGCGCGCGAATTCGTCGAAATCGCCAAGACGCTTTTTCAAAATGCCATAGACAATCGCATTATCAATTTTGGCATACTCGTGTACCAACAGGTTGCGAAAGCGCGCCATATCTTGAAGGCGTGGCAACAGTGTGGGAGGAACAATCTGTTCTTCTCCCAAAATAGTAAACACCTCTTGATTGTCTTTGGGAAAACGCAGCCGTTCTTGCGCGATAATGTGCTTGCCGATGTCCAAACATGCTTCGATGGCAGTCTGTAACAGCCGTTCCGTGGCTTTGTGGACGAGGAAGTTGCGATCGTATTCCTGAAAGTTAGACGCGGGAATCTCCAACAACTGCGCTTTGTATTGTCGGAGTAATTCGAGTCGTGCGAGGATAGCGTCGTCTTCTGCGCCCAAAGTTTCCCTCCCTGATCTCTTGAAACAGATGCCGTTTGAAATATTCACGCAGCGGTCGTGTATCCAGGTATTCAGACATCGCCCGCACTTCAAAGGCGATGCGTTCTGACTCGCTGCGCGCATACAGCAATGTGCCGGTGCCGAGCACTTGTGCCAGAAACACGGGCGAAACGTTGTGCAGTGAGCGCAGGTCAATCTCACCAGTTGCCAGTTCTTTCGGCAAATTTCTGGCGATTTCCATTTCGCGCTCGACGCGTGCTAACGCATCCAACCGCGCGTCGAACAACACGGCAATATCCACGTCGCTCTGCGGACGCGCGGTGCCTCTGGCAACCGACCCGAACAGGTACGCAACGACGACATCGGGTTGCGCGGCAAAATAACGCGCCAACCCCGCCACATCCACGCGCGGCGCGCGCTGACGCATTTTCACTTCTCTTCGCTTTGACCGTCCGATCATTTGGCTCATTGGCTCAACATCGCGTTGATCCGCGCGACCACCATATCAATCGCAATCGTATTGAAACCGCCTTCGGGAATGATCACATCGGCGTAGCGTTTGCTTGGCTCGACGAATTCAAGATGCATCGGGCGCACCGTTTCGAGGTACTGCGCAATGACCGATTCGACGGTACGTCCGCGCTCGGCGATGTCGCGCTGCAAGCGACGCAGGAAACGCAAATCGGGATCCGTGTCTACGAAAATTTTAATGTCGAACAAATCGCGCAGCGCGCGGTCGGCAAAAATCAAAATGCCTTCGACCAGAATTACCGCGCGCGGCTCGACGCGGCGCGTCGTGCTTTTGCGAACGTGCTGGGCAAAATCGTACTGCGGCATTTCGATGGCGCGACCGGCGCGCAACTGCTTGAGCTGCTCGATGAGTAAATCGGTTTCGAGCGAATCAGGATGGTCGTAGTTGATGCGCGCGCGTTCAGCCGGGGGTAGCGCGCTGCGATCGCGATAGTACGCATCGTGTTGCAGGTAGGCAATGCGGTCGCGTCCGACGCGTTCGAGAATCGCGTGCGAGACCGTCGTTTTGCCGGAACCTGAACCGCCGGCAACACCAATCAGGAGCGAGGGCATAGCCGATTATGAACCACGTTTCCGTTGCACCAGGCGCTCTCCAAAGCGACGCTCGGTGCCATCGCGTAGCCGCTGGATGTTGGGAATGTGAACGATGATGATAATGGTGCTGAGGACGAGATTGAGCAGGAGGTAACTCCACGGCGCCTCACCGCGCCAGACAAAGACGAGCATCACCAGCGGGGAAACAATCGCAGTGGTCAACGAGGCAACCGAGGCATAGCGAACGATGACGAGAATCAGGATGATGGGAACGATAAGAATCAAGACGAGGGGTGGAAAGAGTGCGAGCATTGCGCCGGCGCTGGTGGCGACGCCGGCACCGCCGCGTCCTTGTTGCGCGATCCGCTGAAGCCAGCCCAGCGGTGGTGGCGCAAAGGTGACGCGCGGATCGGGTCTGGCAAGCATGGCAATAAACACCGACCAGTTGTGACCCAGCAAGGCGCCCACTACTGCCAGTGTGTGCGCGTCAATCGCCGCAGGAAACAGTGCGCGCGCCAGGAGCACCGGCAACACCCCTTTCAACACATCCCCAATCACGGTCAAGGTGAATGCAGTCCAGCCCGCAGTTCGTAATACGTTGGTACCTCCGGTGCGTCCACTCCCGTGTTTGCGTACGTCAATGTTCCATAAACGTCCAACAAAATAGCCGGTGGGAAATGCGCCAAACAAATAGCCAAGCAGAAAACACAGCAGGGCGGTGGAAATCATTTCCATCGAATGTCTCCTTGGGGCAGGGTTCGGTAAGACAGTGTTCGGTGTTCAGTGTTTAGTGTTCAGTGTATAAAACCCGCTGGCGCGTGGCAAGTTACGGACCAGCAACGCCGCTACGGCGGCAAGTGTAACACGTCCTCAGAGGCGTGTCAAATTGTGAATTGTAAATTCTGGTGTATAATGGAAGCGAAGACAAGTTGGTGTACCGAGATAACTCTTCTGCGACAGCCGGCGCACAGCGTCGCAGGACAATGGGAATGCGACGCTGCACGAGTCTGTCGGCAGTCGTATGTGCTAGGGAGGAAAGATGAAACTGGCTGTTGGTTCAGATGAGCGTACCCACTTGACCGATGTGATTGTGGCAGACCTTGAAAAACGCGGGCACACAGTGGAGCGCGTGGGTCCGTTGCGCGATGAAAATATGCTCTGGCCCCACGTCGCACAAGCCGTTGCCGAACGGGTTGCGCGCGGTGAAGCGGATGAAGGCATTTTGTTCTGCTGGACAGGGACCGGCGTCTCGATTGCCGCGAACAAAGTGCCGGGTATTCGCGCCGCGCTCTGTCACGACGCCGAAACGGCGCGCGGCGCGCGGCTGTGGAATCGCGCCAATGTACTCTGCTTGAGTTTGCGCGCGACCTCAGAAGCCGTCGCCAAAGAAATTCTGGACGCGTGGTTTGCTACGCCACTGGGTACCGATCCGCTCGATGTCGAGTGTGTGGCGGCAGTGAGTACGATTGAACAACAATACGTACGTGGGTAAACATACACCTGGCGTGCATCCCTACGCTTTCCCTGGAGGCAAGTATGCAGGTAACGATTAACACATCCACACTCGAACTGGTGCAGGGTGACATTACGCGGCAAGAAGTGGACGCGATCGTGAACGCGGCGAACGAAACACTGCTGGGTGGCGGCGGCGTGGATGGTGCGATTCACCGCGCGGCGGGTCCCGAACTTTTGGCCGAATGCCGTACGCTGGGAGGCTGCCCCACCGGTAGTGCCAAGATCACGCGCGGCTATAAACTCCGCGCGCGCTATGTGATTCACGCCGTCGGTCCCATCTATCGCGATGGCAAGCACAACGAAGCCGCACTGCTTGCCAGCGCGTATCGCACCGCGCTGGAACTGGCATCACAACACCAGTGCGCCTCGGTGGCTTTTCCAGCGATTTCCACCGGCGCCTACGGTTATCCGATGGAAGACGCCGCGCGCATCGCTTTTCGTACCATCATTGATTATCTGGAACAGCATCCCGAAATCAAACTGGTGCGGATGGTGTTGTACGACGCGCGCGCCTACACGATTCACGCGCGCGTTCTGGAAGAGGTGCTCAGCGCGTAGAAAAATTCTACCCTCTGCTGTATAATCGTGAGTATGCTTACCTCTCAGCACTATTACAGATTCGTCTTACCGCTCGGATTGCTGGTGTTGCTTGCGTGCGAGGCGGTGATACCTGCGAGTCCCACGTCGAATATTCCCACCGCCACGCCCGCACCACCGACGAGTACTCCGGTGCGCATCGCTTTTCCCACCTTTACTCCCACCGTCGAGCCGACTTTTGCGGCGATGCCGACTGCCCTTCCCACCATTGCATCTGCCAATCCGCGCGGCACATTGCCACTGGTGCAACTTGTTTCGCCAATAGCAAATACACAGATTAGTGTTCATCAGACGCACTATGTCGTGGTATATGCGGCTGACGACAACGGCATCACGCGCATCGAATTGATGGTCGAAGGTGTGCTCGTGCGTGCCGAAAACGCTCCGACACCCGCGCCGCGCATCTTTTCGGCAAGCCTTCCCTGGACACCGACATACACCGGCACACACACCTTGCGCGCGCTCGCGTATGGGGTAGGAAATCGCGCGGGCGTATCGGAAGAGGTGAGTGTCACCGTGTTACAAAATGCGCGTCGCCCGAGTGTGCTCATCACCGCGCCCGTCGGTCTGCCCCAGATCGAGTTGGGAAACATCCTGCACATTCACGGAGTGGCAACGGATGAGGTTACCGTCACGCAGGTAGAATTGTGGGTGGACAATCAACTCTACACGTATCTGACGCCACCGCCGACGGATAATCCGACCGTGTTTCCGTTCGTGTTTACCTGGCCGGCATTGATGCCGGGCACGCACGTTTTTTTTGTGCGCGCGCGTGATCAGCAGGAGCAAACCACCGATTCGACTCCGCTTCGCGTGCTGGTCGTAGATACCCATTCGCCCATCGTCCAGATGTGGGCAGAGCGAACCAGCGCGCTCGTCAACGAACCGATTACGCTCACCGTTACTGCGCTCGATGTGAGCGGCATTCAACGCATCGAGTTTTTGAACGGCAAGGAAATTTTTTACACCGCCAAAAGTTCACACCCCACGCGACAAACCGCGTTAACCGCGCAGGTGGTATGGCAAAGTGCGAGTCCGGGTGACTTTCAAATTGGCGCGCGCGCGTACAACGCGAACGGCAATGTGAAAGATACACCGATGCAAACGATTAGCATTCTACGATGGGGACAGCCCACGCCGACGCCGCTGCCCACACTCACACCGACGCGCGCGCGGACACCGCGCGCCACGGCGACCCCGCGCGCCCAACCGCCTCCTCCACCCACTGTCGAAATTCTCTCGCCGCACGATCATTTTTCTGGCAGCGCGCCTTTGCGCGTAACTTTTAGTGCGCGCAGCAACGCCGAATTGGAACGCATCGAGTTGTGGGGGCAACTCTCGGGGCAACTGCACCCACAACTGATCTGCGCGCTGGATGCGCGCGCGTCCACCCAAAAAACTGCGCTGTGCGATTGGAATGTGCCCATAGCAGGTATGGTCTCGCTCTTTGCTCAGGCAACCGATGCGTATCGTCAGACCGCGCGCACAGCACCGATCAAAGGATTCATCAGCGCGCCCCCCTTGCCTGCGGCAACAGCCAGCGGAACGCGCTAGTGGATAGCGCGAGGAGACCACATGTCCAAGAAATACAGCCTCACGGTTACCAGCCGCCGAGAACGTCTGGCAGAAATCGCTGATTTTATTGCCGATGCTGCCTGCGCGTGTGGCCTGGACGATGAACAAACGTACGATGTGCAAATGGCGGTGGATGAAGCCTGCACGAACATCATCGAGCATGCTTATCGGGACAACCCCGATGGAACGATTGACTTGATGTGTCAACGCCAGGGTAACGAATTTGTTGTCACGATTCGGGATTTTGGTGAACACTTTGATCCCCGTCAAGTGCAAAAGCCACGCACACAGGCTCCACTCTCCGAACGTCGCATCGGTGGGCTGGGGCTGTTTTTTATGCACAAGTTGATGGATCGCGTCGAGTTTGATTTTGAATCAGGACAGGGGAATCGGTTGACGATGGTCAAAAAGATCAAAGGGAAACGTTCTCGCCAGACACATTGACTTTTGTAAAAATGATTTGTATACTCACGAAAAAATGACAACTATGATCAAAGCATCCATCCTTGGTGGTTCTGGTTACGCGGGTGGCGAAGTCGCGCGCTTGCTACTGTCGCATCCCCACGTTGAACTTGCACAAGTAACGAGCGAGTCGCACGTCGGCGAGTATCTCTATCAGGTGCATCCGAATCTGCGCGGACGCACCCGGTTGCAATTTACCACGCTCGATCAAATCGCGCCGTGCGATGTGTTGTTTCTCGCGCTGCCGCACGGCGAAGCACAAAAACGCATCGAGCAGTTTGCCACGCTCGCGCCGCGCCTTGTTGATCTCTCCGCCGATTTTCGCTTGCGCGATGCGGCGACGTACGCGCGCTGGTACGGCGAAGAACATCGCGCGCCCGCGTGGCTCACCAGGTTTGTTTACGGACTACCTGAACTCCACCGCGACGCAATCCGCAACACGCAATACGTGAGCGGCGTCGGTTGCAATGCCACCGCGACCAACCTCGCGCTCTTGCCGCTCGTCCGCGCCAATTTAATTGACCCCGCGCGCCCGATTATCGTGGACATCAAGGTTGGCTCGTCGGAAGGCGGCAACTCGCCCTCGCTCGCCTCGCATCATCCCGAACGGAGCGGCGCGGTACGCACGTTCGCAGCGGTGGGGCATCGCCACACGGCAGAAGTCGAACAAGAACTTGGCTTGACGAACGTGCATCTTTCGATCACGTCAATCGAAATGGTGCGCGGCGTGCTAGCCACCGCGCACTGTTTTTTGAAAACGGGTGTGACGGAAAAGGATTTGTGGCGCGCGTATCGCAGCACGTACAAAGACGAGCCGTTTGTGCGTATCGTCAAAGACAAGCAAGGCATCTATCGTTATCCCGAACCGAAAATTTTGTCTGGCTCGAATTACGCCGATGTGGGATTCGAGTACGACGAGACGACGCAGCGCGCGGTCGCGCTCTGCGCGATAGACAATTTGATGAAGGGCGCGGCAGGGAGCGCGGTGCAAGCGATGAATTTGATGTGTGGATTCGACGAGCGCGCGGGGTTGGAGTTTGTGGGGCTACATCCGATTTGATGGGAGATTGGAGATTGGGGATGGGAGGCGTAACATGGCAAATCGTGCGCACGATTGGTTCAATCAGGCAGTGCGCGATCTAGAACAAGCCCAGGACTCGCGCCGCGCCAATCGTCACGAGTGGGCGTGCTTTGCGGCACAACAAGCGGCCGAGAAAGCCGTCAAGGCACTCCATTTGCATCTAGGGCAAGAAGCATGGGGACATGTCATTGCAAAACTGTTGCAAGAGTTGTCTGATTCTGTAGATGTTCCCGTGCTATTGATTGAACAAGCGCGCGTGTTAGACGGCTTTTACATTCCGCCGCGTTATCCCAACGGCTTTCCCGAAGGCGCGCCGTTCGAACATTATGGTCCCTTGCAAAGCGAGGAGGCGATTCGTTATGCCTGTGAGATTGTTGAGTTCGTCCGTACTCAAATGGCCCAACGCCCAGGTCGTTGACCGAGCCGTGCGCGCCTGGGCACACCGACTCGCGCGCGAGTATTCCGCGATTCGACGCATCGGTTACTTTGGCTCGTACGCGCGCGGTGATTGGGGCGTGGGCAGTGATCTCGATGTGATTGTGATTGTGGATGATGCGCCACAACCATTCGAGCAGCGCGCGCGCGCGTGGGACACGGCGGAACTCCCTGTGCCCACCGACGTGCTGGTGTACACGCAAGACGAATGGCAAGCACTGCAAAATGGGGGACGCTGGCATCGAACCCTGGAACGCGAAGTGATCTGGGTGGTGTGATGAGGAAGATGGAAAATGGGGACCAAGCAACAAGTCATTGAAGATCTGTTTCAGCATTGCAAATCCAGGAACACCTGGGAATTTGACAATGCGCTTGTGAGACACTATGCGGAGAAGAATGGATTTGGTAACCCGTTTGACGTTACCAAAATTGACAATTCCTCTCTGCTTCCGCAGATACTACGCGACGAAGACTATTTCATCGTTCACTTGGGTCAGGGGAGACATCGCTTTGTTAAAGGTGTACTCCTGGGTTATCATCGCTTTGAAGAAGTTGAACCCGCAGAGATGATTGACTGGAAGTATCGTCCTAGCATCCTGAATGAATTTGATACCAGTGAATCCAACATTCTGTCTGTAGCCAGCAATCAACGCATTCTGCACGATTTTCTCTACGGAGACATTGTAGCCAGTCCCAAGGTGTACAATGCACGTCGGACAAAAGCAAACCTAACGTACAATGTTGGAGGTGAAACGATCTCAGCAGTCAACGTACAGATCGAAATCGATCTTACTCTGGAGCATCATGGCATAGTGACTGTCGTGGAGGGGAAGAACGGTTTTCCTGAAGATTTTGCTGTGTACCAAATCTTTCATCCCTTCAAGTATTACGACATGCTTAGACAGGCAAATCGTCTGAGTATCCAGCAAATCACAACATGCTACGTTCTACGGAAGAGAGAGGCAAATCACTCGGTGCTTCGCTTGTACAACTACACGTTTGAAAATGCAGATGAATTAGGGTCTGTCACACTACTCAAAAAAGCGCAGTACAACCTCGTCAGGAGGTGAGTATGCCATCAGCGGGTCTAGACGAGTTCCTCAATAAGGTTTACCTGGGCGATGTAATGGATTTATTGAAAAAGTTGCCCGACCAGTCCGTTGACATGGTGTATGGAGACCCTGACTATAACGTTGGTGTCAAATACGGCGATCGCTCCTACACGCGAAGTTTTGATGAGTACATCGAGTGGTATATCGAATTAGCGCGAGAATCATTACGTGTGCTCAAAGATGACGGCAATATGTTTCTTGTGAACTATCCAAAGCAGAACGCCTATCTCCGCGTAAAATTCCTGGATTCGGCATGCTACGAAGTGCTGGACTATGTTTGGGTTTTCAATTCCAATATCGGTCATAGCCCAAAACGATTTACGACGGCTCACCGCAGTATTCTGCACTGTCGTAAAACTAGGAATAACAGATTCTACAAAGATCAAGTGGCTGTGCCCTATCAAAACCCTACCGATCGCCGCATTCGCCAGAACCTTGCCAGGGGTTCCAAGGGAAGAATGCCGTATGATTGGCTGTATTTCGATCTGGTAAAAAACGTCAGTCGAGAAAAAACTTTTCATGCCTGTCAAATTCCTCAGCAACTGGCTGAATTGTTGATTAAATGCTGTACGCTCCCTGGCGATATTGTCCTGGTACAATTCGGCGGTAGTGGATCAGAGTTAGAGGTGTGTAAACGATTAGGGCGTCAATTTATCTCTGCCGAGATTGATGAAAAGTACTATCAAATGATTCAAGACCGTCTGGCAAAAGGGCGCATTGATGAAAAATACAAACTGGAATTTCAAAAGAGAAAACCCAGCCCCGCTTTACAACGACAGTTAGTTATGCTGGAAAATAGTGGAACATACACCGCTTAGATTGCAGATTAGAGACTGGAGGGAGATGGAAGTGATTGTTGCAAGTGGCATGCAATCAGAAAACCGCGTTTCTGCACTGATGAAAGAGGGCAATGAATTGGTTTCCATCTTCGTTGCTTCTCTCAACACTGCCCAAAAACGCTTGCCCCAGCGATCCAAAAAATCTTAAATCTGCAATCTGCAATCTTGAAAGAGACTATGCTTGTCATCAAAATCGGCGGTTCTGCCGGCATCAACCTCGATTACATCTGCGCGGACATTGCCGCGCTCGTTCAGCAAGGCAAACAACTCGTCGTTATGCACGGCGCGGGCAAGGAAGCGGACGCGCTCGGCGAGAAACTGGGGCATCCCGCGCGGCACGTCACCTCGCCGCAAGGGTTTACCTCGCGCTATACCGATCGCACCACGCTGGAAATTTTTGCGATGGCAGCGCGCGGCAAAATCAACACGTTCCTCGTCGAACGTTTGCAAAAACTCGGCGTCAACGCGATGGGCTTGAGCGGCGTGGACGGCCGCTTGCTGCAAGGAACGCGCAAGGACGCGATCCGCATCGTCGAAAACGGTCGCCAGCGCATCCTGCGCGATGATTACACCGGGCGCGTCGAACAAGTGAACGCCGATTTGCTGCGCGCGCTGCTCGAACGCGGCTATGTGCCGGTCATCGCGCCGCTTGCCATCAGTTATCAGGGCGATGCAATCAACATTGACGGCGACCGCGCCGCCGCGATGATCGCCGGCGCGCTCGGCGCGGAGCAACTCGTCATCCTGACGAACGTGCCGGGGCTGCTGCGAAATTTTCCCGACGAGTCATCACTCATCGCGCGCATTGACAAACATCGCGTTGAACAGACGATTGATTTCGCCGAAGGGCGAATGAAGAAAAAAGTGCTCGGCGCGACAGAAGCACTCGCGCTTGGCGTGCGACAGGTGATCTTCGCGGACGGACGTATCGAGCAACCGATTCAGCGCGCACTCGAAGGCAAGGGAACAGTGATTGAATAATTGCAGATTTACGATTTCAGATTGCGCGCAGCAAATCTGAAATCGTAAATCTAAAATCTAAAATTTTGAAATGGCGCTTCTGGCTCTGGAAGACGGCAAAATTTTTCGTGGTGAATCGGTCGGCGCAGTAGGCGAGATTTGCGAAGTCGTTTTCAACGCCGCGCTCACCGGCTATCAAGAAATTATCACCGACCCGTCGTATCGCGGGCAAATGATCACGTTCACCTACACGCACATCGGCAACGTCGGGGTGAACGACGCGGACAACGAATCGGCGCAACCGCAATGCGCCGCGATTCTCGCGCGCGAGATCGTGCGTGTGACATCGAACTGGCGCGCGCAGCAACCTCTGCCCGATTGGTTGCGCCAGCACAATATCATCGCGCTGAGTGGCGCGTGGATACGCGCGCGCTCACGCGTCACCTGCGCGAACGCGGCGTGATGAAGGGCGTCGTTTCGACGCTGGACGATGACACCGCGCGACTCGTCGAAAAGGCGCGCGCGTGGCAAGGACTCGACGGGCGCGATCTGGTGCGCGAGATCACGTGCGCCGCCGAATTCGAAGCGCACACGCCGTATCTCTACTCGTCGTACGAAACCGAAGATGAAGCGCGCCCGACCGACAAGCCCAAGGTGATGATTCTGGGGAGTGGTCCCAATCGCATCGGTCGGGCATCGAGTTCGATTACTGTTGCGTGCAGGCAGTGTACGCGCTGCGCGAGATGGGCTATGAAACGGTGATGGTGAATTGCAATCCCGAAACCGTCTCGACCGATTACGACACGGCGGATCGGTTGTACTTTGAACCGCTCACGTTCGAGCATGTGATGGACGTTTACGAACGCGAACGACCGCTTGGCGTGATTGTGCAACTGGGTGGACAAACGCCGCTCAATTTGACCTTGCCCCTCGCGCGCGCCGGTGTGCGGATTCTTGGCACGTCACCCGATGCGATTGATCTCGCCGAAGATCGTGAACGGTTCAGCGCGTTGCTCGAGACGCTGGACATTTCGCAACCGGCGCATGGTCTCGCGCGTACGCTGGAGGACGCGCGCGCGATTGCCGCGCGTATCGGCTATCCCTTGCTCGTGCGACCGTCGTACGTGCTGGGTGGACGCGCAATGGCGATCGTGTACGACGACGCGCAGTTGGAGCATTTCGTTGCGCGCGCGTTCGATGCGGTGCCGCAGCATCCCGTGCTGATTGATCGCTATCTCGAAGATTCGTTCGAGGTGGACGTGGACGCGCTGGGCGATGGCGAGCGCATCGTCATCGGCGGTATCCTGCAACACATCGAAGAAGCAGGCGTGCATTCGGGCGATTCGGCGTGTGTGTTGCCGCCGTACAAAATCAGTCAGTATCACCTGAGCATCATCGAAGATTACACGCGGCAAATTGGACTCGCGCTCGGCGTGCGCGGTTTGATAAACGTGCAATACGCCATCAAGGACGACATTGTGTACGTGCTGAAGGTGAATCCGCGCGCGTCGCGCACCGTGCCGTTCGTGAGCAAAGCGACCGGCGTACCGCTCGCGCGACTGGCGGCGCAAGTGATGGTGGGCAAATCGCTGGCGGAATTGCAGTTCACCGAGTCGCCGCGCGTGGACGGTTTGTCAAAGAAGCGGTGTTGCCGTTCAAAAAATTTCTGGGCGTGGACACGGTGCTGGGTCCCGAAATGCGCAGCACCGGCGAAGTGATGGGGCACGCGTCGCATTTTGGGCACGCGTTCGCCAAAGCGGAGATGGCAGCAGGCAATGCGTTGCCGCTCTCTGGCGCGGTTCTTCTCAGTGTGAACGATTTCGACAAGGGCGCGATCGTCAAGATCGCGCGCGATTTGCAGCGGTTGGGTTTTCGTCTGCTGGCAACGCGCGGCACGGCAGAATGGCTAACGAAAATTGGATTGACGGTCGAGCGCGTGAACAAGGTGAGCGAAGGTTCGCCGCACATTGTGGATTTGATTCGCGCGGGCGAGATTCAACTCACCATCAACACGCCGCTCGGTTCCCGCTCATTTTCCGATGGGTCGGCGATTCGTGTGGCGGCAGTGGCGCACGGGGTGCCGCTTCTCACGACGCTATCGGCGGCATCGGCAGCGGTGAGTGGCATTCGCGCGATGCGCGAACAGTCGTTCACGTTCAAGAGTTTGCAGGCGCATCACCAACGAACAAGCAATTTCAGATTTTTAGATTTCCGATTTTCGATTTGCAAGCATAAATCGAAAATCGGAAATCGGCAATCGAAAATGAGGTTGTTGTGGGCATCATTGACACTGAATCGAAATACACCTCCGGCGTAACCAGCAAACGTCCGCTCGCGATTGTGCGCGGCAAAGGCGCGCGCGTCTGGGACGAAAACGGACGCGAGTACATTGATTGCGTCGGTGGGCAGGGCACCGCGAACGTTGGACACGCCAATCCATTCGTTGCCGAAGCGATTGCCGAACAAGCGCGCACGCTCATCGCGCTCACCGAAATTTTTTACAACGACAAGCGCGCCGCGCTCGAAGAGACACTCGCGCGCATTTCGCCGAATCGCGCGAACCGCATTTATCTGTGCAACTCGGGCGCCGAAGCGATTGAGAGCGCGATCAAACTCGCGCGCTATACGACCGGGCGCACCGGCATCGTCGCGTTTATGCGCGGCTTTCACGGGCGCACGATGGGCGCGCTCTCGGCGACGTGGGAGCCGAAATACCGTGAGCCATTCCTGCCACTCGTCCCCGATTTTTCGCACGTGCCGTACGATAATCTGGACAAGGCGCGCGAAGCGATCACGGACAAGACCGCCGGCGTCATCGTCGAAGTGGTGCAGGGCGAAGGTGGCGTGCGACCGGGTTCGCGCGAATTTTTGCTCGGCTTGCAAGAATTGTGTCGCGAACGCGGCGCGATGCTCATCGTGGACGAAGTGCAGACCGGCTTTTGCCGCACCGGCAAAATGTTCGCGTCGGAGCATTACGGGCTGGAAGGCGATTTTGTGTGCGTCGCGAAATCCATCGCGGGCGGCTTGCCGATGGGC
Organism: Anaerolineae bacterium; assembly: GCA_034435315.1. Classification (GTDB taxonomy): domain Bacteria; phylum Chloroflexota; class Anaerolineae; order UBA4142; family UBA4142; genus VGOB01. The sequence continues at coordinate 21,606 of DAOTYB010000085.1, forward strand.
GCGGTGATGATTGGCGCGCGCGTCAAAAAGTTAGAGCCGATGATTCACGGTTCGACCTTTGGTGGGAATCCGCTCGCGTGCGCGGCGGCGCTTGCCGCCATCGGTTTTATGGAGAGCGAGAATCTCGCGGCGCGCGCAGCAGAACTCGGCGCGTACCTCATCGGGCGTTTGCAACGCATCGAATCACCGTTGATTCGCGAGGTGCGCGGGCTCGGTTTGATGATCGGTGTCGAGTTGAAGCACAAAGTGACGCCGTACTTGCACGCCTTGATGGAGCGCGGTGTGCTGGCATTGCCGGCGGGTTTGAACGTGCTACGTTTGCTGCCGCCACTCGTCATCGAAAAAAGTGATCTGGATGTGGTGGCGGAGGCGATTGAGCGCGTGTTGAATGAGGCAAAGGAGGATTGAAAGATGAGTACGGTGACTATGGAAATAGATCGTGAGTTATTCAATCTCTTGCATCACGTGGGACGACCTGAAGACAAACTGAAAGAGTATCCCGTACTCGAAATGTATCGTCGGCGCGAAATCTCGAGCGGCAAAGCCGCCGAGTTGTTGGGTATGGAACGTTTTGAATTTATTCGTTATGCCTCGCGCGTGGGCATTCCATTCTTCGATCTGGATCGTCAAGAACTACACGATGAGATTCAAGCCGCGCAGAGGCAAGCATGAGTGTTCCGCGCTACGTTGCCAATTCCAGCCCGTTCATTGTTTTCGAGCGCATAGGGCAACGCGAGCTCTTGCGCGCGCTGATGGGACATTTGTGCATTCCCCCCGCTGTACGGCGCGAGGTATTTGGTTCAAAGCCATTGCCCGATTGGGTCGAAGAGCGTATTCTATCTCAGCCGCTGTTGCCTCGCATTGCTTCAGCACGGCTGGGGAGCAGGCGAACGCGAAGCCATCGCGCTAGCATTGGAGATGCAAGCAACTGAATTGCTGATTGACGACCTTGCCGCGCGGCGATTGGCACAATCCCTGGGGATTCCGATTATCGGAAGTCTGGGTCTACTCTTGCGTGCGAAACAACGTGGATTGGTTTCTGCCGTGCGTCCATTGCTGGAAACGATGCAGACTGAGGAATTTCGGATCTCTGACGATCTCTTCTCAGAGATTTTGATGGCGGCTGAAGAAAGTAGTTAAAGGAAAAAAATATGCCTCACCACTGTCAAGCGATTGTCGTTCACTGCATTGATTTTCGATTCCAGAAACACCTCAACGAATGGCTGGAAGAGCACGTCGGTCACGGTAACTATGACCGGGTGTCCTGGGCGGGTGGAGTCTTGGATTTGGAGGGTGTGCTGGAACAAGTCGGCATCGCGGTTCGCCTGCACAACATCCGTCAAGCCATCCTCATCAACCACGAAGATTGTGGCGCGTACGGCGCGGCGGGCACAGTCGAGCGCCATGCTCGCGATCTCCAGCGCGCGGCAGAAGAGATCAAACGAAAGCATCCGCATCTTGCCATCGAGTTGTACTATCTGCGTCTCGATGGAACATTCGAGTCCATTGCACAACCTTGAACGCTATGCGTCTCGTTGCGCGCGTTCATAGACGACGCGGGTAATCCGATATGCTGTCTGTAAACACGACGGAAAAAATCGAATTAAATACCTTGGTCGAACGGCTTCGCCAGATGATGCCGCGAATTCTGGCGACGCACCCGATTGTGTTGGCTTATCTCTACGGTTCAGTAGCGGAGGACGCCACAACGCCTTTCAGCGATGTTGACATTGCACTCGTCGCCGCGCGCCCGTTGAGCGCAGGTGAAATGTTGAATGTGGAACTGGAAGTACAGAACGAATTAAGGCATCAAGCCGGCATTCGCAATGCTGATGTTCGACTCGTCAATCCTGCCTCACTCTTATTTCAGGGGCAAGTGGTGTCGCGTGGCATTTTGCTGTACACACGAGACGAGACGTTTCGCATTTCATTTGAAACGCGGACGCGTCTTGAGTATCTGGACTTCAAACCCATCGAGGAGCAGGTGCTTGAGGCATTGTTTCCGCCCGGCAATCAGGGAGGCACTATGCTTGACCGACACAAGATTTTGCGTATGCTGCAACAACAGAGAGAATACCTTAAACATCTACGCACTCTGGCGCAAATGGATGTGGAGCAGTTCGTGGCAGATCCGCACTGCATCGGCTCAGCCAGATATTATCTCCTCGTGGCAATTGAAGTGTGCATTGACGTTGGCAATCATATTATCGCCAGCAAACAATTTCGTTCTCCAACAGACTATGCCGACATCTTCAGGATTTTGGGGGAGAATCGAGTGATTCCGCAAAATTTCGTTCCGACGCTGGAAAAAATGGCGGGTTTTCGGAATCTCCTCGTCCACGTGTATATGCAAGTCAACGACCGTCAGGTGCACGAAAACTTGCAAACCCGTCTCAGTGATTTTGAACAATTTCAGAGTTACGTGCTCCAGTTCCTTGAACACGAATGAATCCGCTTGACTTGATCCGGGGTCTCGTCAAAATCTATAGCCCCTCTACGCAAGAACGCGCCGCCGTCGAGTATCTCGTCGCGCAAATGCGCGCGCTCGGTTTTCGCGCGTTCATAGACGAGGCGGGCAACGCGGTCGGCATTCTGGGTGATGGCGCGCGTGACATTGTTCTGCTGGGACACATTGACACATTCCCCGGCTACATCGCGCCGCGTATCGAGGACGGCAAACTGTACGGCCGCGGCGCGGTGGACGCCAAAGGCTGCCTCGCGACGTTCGTCGCCGCGTGCGCGCGCGTCGGCGCGCGCGATGGTATGCGCTTTGTCGTCATCGGCGCGGTCGAAGAAGAGTGTTCCACATCAAAAGGTGCCAGATACGCACTCACGCAATACGCACCATACTGTTGCATCATCGGCGAGCCGAGCGGCTGGGACCGCATCACGCTGGGTTACAAAGGGCGCGTGCTGGTGGATTACGAAATCACCAAAGCGGTGACGCACACGGCGAGCGGCGTGCGCGCAGCAGTCGAAGACGCGGTCACATTCTGGAATCGCGTCGCCGCCTTCGCCGCCGAATACAATCGCGACAAGGCGCGCGTCTTTGACCAACTTGATGCATCGCTGCGCGCGCTCAATTCCAGCGACGATGGTTTCACGGATCGCGCGGTGATGCGCCTCGCGCTGCGCGTCCCGCTCGGCTTGACGATTCGCGCGGTGGAGGAGAAAATGGCGTCGTACGCCGATGGCGCGCGCCTCGCGTTTTCGTCGGAAGAGGAGGCGTTTCGCGCGGACAAGCACAACGCGCTCGTGCGCGCGTTTCTCGGCGCGATTCGCGACGTTGGCGGCACGCCGGCGTTCACGCTGAAAACTGGCACATCGGATATGAATATCGTGGGTCCCGCGTGGGCTTGCCCCATCGTCGCGTATGGTCCCGGCGATTCCACACTTGACCACACCCCGAACGAGCATCTCGACCTGACAGAGTACGAACGCACGATCGAGGTGCTGGCGCGAGTGTTGAGTACGCTCAGTATTCAGTAGGCAGTATTCAGTGTTCAATCCACTGACCACTGACCACTAACCACTGATACCGGAGGTGCAATGCCGCACGTTGACTACAACTGTATCTTTTGTGCGATTGTTGCCAGACGTGCGCCGGCTTCGATTGTGTACGAATCGGACACGGCACTGGCGTTTCTCGACATTCATCCGGTTGTCGAAGGACACACGCTCGTCGTTCCCAAAAAACATTGTCGCAACCTGTTCGATCTGGACGATGAGAGCGGCCGCGCGGTGATGCACGCCGCGCGCGTGGTCGCGCGCGCGCTGCGCGCGGCGTTCAAGGCGGATGGGTTGACTGTGTTGCAATCGAACGAGCGCGCCGGGGGACAAACCGTCTTCCACTATCACGCACATCTTGCCCCGCGGTTTTTGGGCGATGGCTTGATGTGGCGTACCGACACCGAGCGGATTATGCAATGGCGCGCGCGCGGCAAGCCGTCGCGCGAAGAATTGGAACGTATCGCGGAGAAAATTCGCGCGCATATTCAGGATGAATGAGATGGACGCGGATGAAATGGTGCTGGTGGCACTGATGAACCAGCCGCGCGATCTGCACATTGCGCGCATCGAGCACTGGTATCGCATTCCCGCGCGTCACGCCCCGGCGCATTTGAATCAGGCGCGCTATGTGGCGTTCTACCTCACCAGAGCCTTTGGCGAACACAAGTGGACGATTCGCGAGTACGCGCCGATTTATGGACACGAACTGGTACGGCGGCGCGATCTGTTCCCGAACGCGCGCGAGCATCCGCGCGCGGACGAAGCGTACTACAAACTGCAACTCGGTCCACTCATCGAATTGCCGCGCCCGATTGTCAGTCGGCGGGGGCGCCGCCTGTTGTTCATCTGGACGACCGGCGCCAAATTCTCGCGCGCGGTCGAACTGAACGATTTGCTGGGCAAGAGCGCGGCGGACGACGCGTTGTGGGACGCGCTCAAAGCGCGCGGCATTGGCGCGGAACGCCACGTCACCGTGCGCGATGCGCACGCGCGCTATCGCGTGGATTTCTGGATTCCGTGCGCGCGCGGCGCAGTGGCGATCGCGCTCGGCACACACGCGCGTCGGCTACCGCAGGGAAAAACGTGGCGCGCGCTGCGTTTCACCGAAACGGAGTTGGAGCAACCGGAAAGGTGCGTCAAGAAAATTTATCGCGCAGTACGCGAATTGGGAGACGCGAACTATAGAGGTCAAGAATGAACGAACTAACGAATGAACGAACAAGCGCGATCAATTCGTTTCCCATTCGTTGACGCGGTTGAGTCAGCCAAGAGAAAATCGCGGCGGTCGGCGGTCTGTCGTCGGCAGTCGCATCTTCAGGAGTGACACGATGAGTATTCTGATTGACAAGAAAACCAAATTGCTGGTGCAAGGCATCACCGGGCGCGAAGGTGAATTTCACACCAGGCAAATGCTCGACTATGGCACGCACGTCGTTGCCGGCGTAACGCCGGGACGTGGCGGCGAGCAAGTGTTGGGCGTGCCGGTCTTTGACACGGTCGCGCAAGCCGTAGCCAAAACCGGCGCTAACACTTCGATTATCTATGTGCCCGCGCGCGCGGCAGCGGATTCGATTTTGGAAGCCACCGAAGCCGGCATCCATCTGGTCGTTTGCATCACCGAAGGCGTGCCGGTCGCGGATATGATGCGCGTGGCGCGGCGACTCGAGGAAACCGGGACGCTGCTCGTTGGACCGAACTGTCCCGGCGTGATTTCGCCGGGCAAATCGAAAGTGGGCATCATTCCCGGCAATATCTGTATGCCCGGACCGGTCGGCATCGTCGCGCGCAGCGGCACGTTAACGTACGAGGTGATTCACGCGCTCACGCAACGCAAAATCGGTCAGTCCACCTGTGTGGGCATCGGCGGTGATCCTGTGCACGGCCTGGGGTTTATCGAAGTGCTGGAGATGTTCGAGAAGGATCGGCAGACCAGAGCGATTGTGCTGATTGGCGAAATCGGCGGCACGGATGAAGAAAAAGCGGCGGCGTTCATCAAGAAGAATGTGCGCAAGCCGGTCGTCGCGTTTGTGGCAGGACAGACCGCGCCGCCCGGTAAACGAATGGGTCACGCCGGCGCGATCATCGAAGGGGGCACCGGCACCGCCGCCGAAAAAATATCCGCATTCAAAGCCGCTGGTGTGCCGGTCGCGCGCTTTCCCGGCGAAGTGGCGGAACTCGTCGCGCAAAAGTTGGCGCGTGCTAGGAAATGAGCCAATGAGCCAATGAGCCAAATGACGAATGACGAATGACGAATGACAAAATGGTTTGACACATTTGGCAAGTTTGGCACATTGGCTTTGGCTCATTGGCACATTGGGCAATTGGCTCATTGACTCCAGGGGTGTGCTATGAACGTACTCGATCACGTGTTGGCGTTTATCGCGGAGCAAAACGTCGAAGCGTATTTTGTCGGCGGGTTGGTGCGCGATGAACTGTTGGGGCGCGTCGTCAAACGCGATCTCGATCTCGCGGTGGATGGTGACGCGGCGGAACTGGCGCGCGCGTTCGCCGATGCGATTGGCGGCGCGTACTATTTGATGGACGAAGAGAACAATGTCGCGCGTGTGATTCTGGGCGATACCTACGTGGACTTCGCGCAATTGCGTGGTTCGCTGCGCGAAGACCTGGCGACGCGCGATTTCACCATCAACGCGATGGCACGCCAACTCGGCAGCAATGAACTCTTCGATCCGTTTCACGGGCAAAAGCACCTGGCGCAAAAGCAAATTTGCGCGGTGTCCGACGAAGCGTTTCAGCGCGATCCCGTGCGCCTGCTGCGCGCGCTCCGTTTTGCCGGCGAACTCGGTTTTACGATTGGCGCGCACACTGAAAAACTGATTCGCCGCGACGCGCACCTCCTTGCCTTCGCTTCGATGGAACGCGCGCGCGACGAATTCTTCAAAATCCTCGCGCTCCCCCAGCCCACGCCGTGGCTGCGACGAATGGATGACCTCGGTTTGCTCGCTGTACTGTTGCCCGAAGTGAGCGCGCTCAAAGGCGTCATCCAATCCGCGCCGCACGCGTACGACGTGTTCGAGCACACCCTGCGCACGCTCGACGAACTGGTTGCCCTACAAGCAAACGCGTACGCCGATGTGGCGAACGGCGAGTGCATCGCCGAATTGAAAACGCACTTTGCACAGATCGTTTCCGCAGACCACACGCGCGGCACGCTCTTGCGTCTTGCCGCGCTGCTACACGATATTGCCAAACCATTCACTCGCACGGTGGATTACACTGGCGCGATTCACTTTTACGATCACGAAGCGCGCGGCGCCGCGCTCAGCGAGATGTTGATGCGCCGACTGCGTTTCAGCAATGACGAAATTGCCATCGTGACGCGCGTCGTCGCCGAACACGTGCGTCCCGCGCAACTGGCGCGCGAACCACACCTGCGGAATCGCGCGGTGTATCGTTTCTTCCGCGACGCGGGCGACGCCGGCGTGGATGCGTGCGTGCTGATGCTCGCCGACCAGCGCGGCAAAGCCGCGACGTGGAACGCGGCAGAAGACGCGCGCTATCGCGCCGCGAACGCGATTCTACTCGACCGCTATTTTCGCGCGCGCGATCAGGTCATCGCGCCGCCCGCGCTGATTGACGGCAAGACGTTGATGCACGAGTTGAATCTGGAGCCAGGACCACGCATCGGCGAACTGTTGGAGGCGATTCGCGAGGCACAAGCGGAAGGCGAGGTGAGGACGCGCGAGGAGGCGCTGGCGTGGGCGCGGGGGATGTTGAAGGGATTTTAGATTTTCGATTTATGATTTGCGATTGAAGTTCGTTGGTTCGTTGGTTTGTTGGTTCGTTGATTCGTTAGTTGGCAATCGGCAATCAGCAATCGAAAATCGGCAATCGGCTTTGATGGAACTGCAAATCGCTGCTGCCAAAATTCCCAAATACGCGCAACGCGAATCGGGCGATACGCTGGAGATGATCGAGCGACCGCACGGGGGCTTGTCGTTTGTGCTGGTGGATGGGCAACACACGGGCCGCGGCGCCAAACAAGTGGCACATCTGGTTGCGCGCAAAGTCGTCGCGCTCCTCGCCGAAGGGGTGCGCGATGGTGCTGCCGCGCGCGCCGCGCACGATTATCTCTACACCACGCATAACGGCCGGGTCTCGGCGGAACTGCACATCGTCTCGATTGATCTGGTGAGCGAGACGATGGTGATTTCGCGCAACAGTCATTGCCCCGCGCTCGTCGGCGACGCGAGCGGTTTGCGCGCGCTCGCTGACGCCGCCGCGCCGATTGGTATCCATCGGCGGATGAAACCGATTATCGCGGAACTGCCGCTGACGCGTCACACCACCGTCGTCGTTTTCACCGATGGCGTGTGGGACGCCGGCGCGCGCGAGGAACAAAAATTCGACGTTGCCGCGTTCGTCGCAGAAAAATTGCGCGATGCAAACGTTGGCGCGTCGGAACTCGCGGACGCAATTCTCGCGCGCGCCATCGAACTGGATCGCGGCAGACCGCACGATGATACGAGTGTGCTGGTCGTGCGCGTGGTGCCGCGCGTCGGCGGCGATAACGCGCGGCGGCTGAGCGTGCGGTTTCCGGTTGATTAGAGATACGGTTACGTCGTTTCTATGCAACCACCTGCGGCTTGAGCGTCCGACAGCCGATTTCTGCCATCCGCGCGCACAGTGCTTTGAACATCGCTTCATCACGATAGGTGCCGATAATGGCGCCGCCAGAGCCGGCAAATTTGGCACTGGCGCCACACGCGCGCGCAGTTTCGACCATCTGGACTTGCCAGCGCGGCAAGTTGTAAATCGTGCGTCGCGTATCAAAGTTGGCATTGATCAGGCGCGCCAGTTGCTCCGTATCGCGCGCGAGTAGTGCCGCTCGCCCCTGTTCCGCAATCTCGGCAAAACGCTTCATCGCATTCACCACGAGTGGCTCGCCGCGATGGTAGCGCCCGCGAATATCGTTGTGAAAAATCTCGGTCGGTTCACTCAGCGTCTCCGAGTACGACACATAGAGCGGCGGCAATAGCGTCGGGTCGAGCGGTTCGTAGGCATAGCAGCGGTATCCATCAATGACGCGTTCGCGTTCTCTGGCAAAATCCATATACACCAACCCCTCGTACACCTGAATCACCCGGTCTTGCAAGCCCCCTGCAATGCCCAGGTCTTCATTCTCGACCGCAAGCACCAGACTGGGTTGGACCTCGCGCGGAATTTCGACGTTATAAAATTCCATCAGGCAACGCAAGGTCGCGGTGATGATGGCGCTGGAGCCCGCCAGACCGACCTGACGCGGAATGTTCGTCTCGTAGCGTACCGAAAAATTGCGCGTGTGGAGCGCAATGCCTTTACGTTCGCAATAATCCACAAAGCGTTTGATGGTCGCTTTGATGAGGCGAATGCCGCCGTAATAGCCGTGCAATTTCACATCGCGCGCCAGATCGTGAATCGAGTTAAAGCGCGCGCGATCGTCTTGCGCCAGAACGATCTCAAGCGTGTCCCATTCGTACAGCACTACCTCCGCCCAAAAATTACGGACGATGATGGAAATCGTTTTGCCGTGATACCCATCGGAGGGATTGCCAAACAAGCCGGCGCGCGCATAGGCGCGTTTACGAATGATCAGCATAGATCAACTGCCTCACATAGTCGCGCAAACTGGCGCCATATTTTTCATCCGCGAGTGCAAATTCCACAAAGGCGCGAAAGTAAGAATCGAAATTCCCAATGTCGTAACGTCGTTCACCCTGCAACGTCATTCCATAGACCTTGCCGCCTTCTTGCAACAGCAAACGAATCGCATCGGTCAGTTGAATCTCGCCCCCTTTGCCGGGCGCGGTGCGCCGGAGCGCGTCAAAGATCGCTGGCGCGAACACATAGCGCGCCGCAATCGCCAGATTGCTGGGTGCTTGCTCCACGCTGGGTTTTTCGATGACATCGGCAATCTCGAACACGCGGCCGTTCGTTCGCGGTTTGGCAATACCGTAATTCGACACTTCGTCGCGCGGCACAGGTTCGAACGCCACGACGGCGTGTGCATCCGTGTCCCAAAAACATTCGATCATCTGCTGGACAATGTCACTCTGCGCGTGCAAGCCGATGATGGAATCGCCCAACGCGACGACAAAGGGTTGCTCACCCACAAACGGCTCGGCGCACAAGACGGCATGACCCAGCCCCAGCAGTTGACGTTGACGTGTGTAAAAGTACTGTAGCGGCGCGCGTTCGAACGCCAATTCTGCCAGCAACTCTTCCTTGCCCGCTTCACGCAAGGTCTGAATCAACTCTGGATTGAGATCAAAATAATTTTCGATAGAGGTCTTGCCAGCGCCGGTGATGAACAGCAAGCGCCGAATGCCCACGCGGACCATTTCTTCGACAACGTACTGCACCACCGGCTTGCGTCCTACCGGCAACATTTCTTTGGGTTGCGATTTGGTCGCCGGTAACAGGCGTGTCCCCATCCCGGCGACCGGCACAACCGCAATGGTAATTTCTTTTGGCATACTCCTTCACTCTTTGCTTGCGTTTTGAAGAAAACGACCGCTGACGGACGACCGCCGACCGCTGACAGACGACCGAGCAGTTTATAGCCCCACCAACGCGTTGAACCACTGGAAGACCTGTCAGGTCTTGAAGACCCGACAGGTCTTCTCACCCGCGCCTCGCTTGCGCCTCTTTCAACATCGCAATTGCCTC
>DAOTYB010000086.1:0-23827 GCA_034435315.1 Anaerolineae bacterium
GCTTTTCGCGATGGACGGCACGGCTGAGTAATTACGACTAATCTACTCACGGCTTTTTCACCGCGCGCTGCACAAAAATCGTAATCACCGGACTGGTGGTGCGATTACCCGCTGCATCTACCGCTACCGCTTTGATCGTGTGGGATTCGACAAAACCGGGGACACCGGGCACATTCACGGTGTTGGAGATGAGCACCATCCCCGTCGTAAAGACTGCACTGACCGCAGGGACAGTTGTGGTGACGCGCGAGACGGCACCGATCAGTTGTTCGGTGGCAACGGTGTTGTCTGGATTCGTGATGACGCGCGTGATGGTAATCGGCAGAGTCGGTGTCACTGCGACGGCAGCCGCTAGTGTACGCGTCAGATGATCCGACATCCGAATCGTCCATTTTTTGCTGTACGGCGCAACCGTCGTCACACCGAGATAGCCCTCGTCCAGATAAAACTCGACGCGATTCATTGCCCGATTGTCCACCGCTTCGACGCTGATCGAAACCCACTCGTCTTTTTCGGGAGTGTAGATCGCGCCGTCCTTGGGGTGAATGATTTTGATGATCGGTGGCTGGTTATCCACGATGACCTGAATCGCGGCTTCGCGCAGGGCACCGTTGCGTTCGATGGCGGTCAACTTGAGTGTGTACAATCCATCGAGCGCGGACACGTCCCACTGTCCCAGAAAGCCATTGTCCACACGTCCGGAACGATCACTCCCAATTTGTGTCCATTGCGTTGGATCCAGCCCCTGCCCGTATGCTAGGCGATAGGTTGCCAGATTGTCCACGCGCACATTGCCGACGATGGTCACTGTCCCGGCAATAGCCGAATAGGGCGCGGGTGACAGGATCGCGACGTCGCCACCTACCGTGCCGGCTCGCGACGATGTATCGTACTCGGTCGGTGGTTGCGGAATCTTATTTTCGCGCACCCAGTCTGCTGCTTCGGGAGGATAGATGGGAAAGACTTTTTCTTCCACCTGATCGGGCGGGCTGTACACCGTTGCCAGTTTGCCGGTCGGTTTGTGAATGCGGAACGGTTGCCAGATGTTATCGAACGTCTTGGGTTCGGTCCCGGCGATGAACAATTCTTTGACGCGTTCGGGACAGTAGGGGGTAGGCAACAAACCGCTCGTCGCGCACACTTCGACGCGCACCATCCCTGGCGGTTCTTGATACCAGCGAACCGGCAGAGGCTGGTGAATCTTCTCCATCACCTCGCGCCAGATGGGGGCGGCACCCATCACACCGCTGATGTGTTCCATTTCGGAATTGTCGGCGTTGCCTACCCATACGCCTACCGCGTAATCCGGCGTGTAGCCAATCGTCCAGTTGTCGCGCCAGTCGGAGGTGGTGCCGGTTTTCACTGCGGCGGGACGCGTCAACCGCAACACGCTATTCGAACCAAAGCCCGGCGTGCGCGCCACATTGTCGTTCAGAATATCACTGATGAGATAGGCGAGTTGTGGGGTCACCACCTGGACCTGTTGAGGTTGCTTGAATTCGTACAACGTCTTGTTGTTCGCGTCCACGATTTTCAGAATCGCCACCGGGTCCAGGGTGCGATAGCCGGGCTTGAGATTTTCCGGCGCGACCGGCACGCCCGCCATCGTTCCTTCGTTGGCGAGCACGCTGTACGCATACGTCATATCCAGCAGCGTCGTTTCGCCCCCTCCCAGCGTCAGTGCGAGTCCGTACTTGTCCTGATTGAGCGTCGTGATTCCTAAACGATGCGCGGTGTTGATGACGTTTTTCACCCCCACCATTTGAATCAACTTGACGGCGGGGATGTTGTACGATGATGCCAGCGCAGTACGCAAGCGCACTGGACCGTGATACTTGCGATTATAGTTTTCGGGAACGTAGGGTGGATTGCCGGGGTCTTCAAACACGGTGCGCACATCCATTAACATCGTGGCGGCGGTGTATCCTTGTGCAAACGCCGTGAGGTAAGTAAAGGGTTTGAAGGCTGAACCGGGTTGGCGTGGCGCCAGCGCGATGTTCACCTGTCCGTCAATATCACGATTGAAATAATCTACCGACCCGACCATCGCGAGGATTTCGCCGGTGCCGGGGCGCATCACCACCACCGCCGCGTTCGAGACGTTGCGTTTTTCGTCCGTCAGTTTTTTCACCTGCGCGCGCGCGGCTTGCTCAGTGATTTGCTGGATGTTGTAGTCGAGTGAGGTGTACACACTCAAGCCACCCCGATACACGATGTCGGGTCCGTACTTTTCTTCGAGTTGACGACGAATGTAAAAGACAAAGTGGGGCGCGCGAATGTCAAAGCGTTTGGGGGTCACCTGTAGTTTTTGCGCTTTGGCGGCAGCGGCTTGTTCGGCAGTGATATAGCCCTGCAGTGCCATCTGGTCGAGAACGATATTGCGACGTTCGAGTGCCTTTTGCGGATTGTCAATCGGATTGAGGAGCGGATATTGCGGGACGGCTGCCAGCGTCGCGCATTCGGTCAGATCCAAATCCTGAACATTTTTGCCAAAATACGTTTCGGCAGCCGCCTGCAAGCCATACGCCAGGTTGCCATAGTTGTTCGCGTTGAGGTACCATTCCAGAATTTGTTTCTTGTCATAGCGGCGCGAGATTTCGGTGGCAAGCAGAATCTCTTTGAGTTTGCGGTTGTACGTAGCAAAATCGGTGGGGTCGCGCACATAGCGCTCGGTGGGAGGAATCAGTACGTTCTTGACCAACTGTTGCGTAATCGTACTGGCGCCTTGCACTTGCTGGCCGCGCAAAGTCGTGTACGCCGCGCGCGCAATGGCGTACAAATCCACGCCGGGGTTCGTCCAAAAGTTACGATCTTCGAGCGCGATGACCGCATTGACACAATGTCTGGGGATGCGCTCTAGCGGTACGACGGTACGATTGCCACCTTGCGGGTCAATGATCTCGTACAGCAAAACCTGTCCTGTGCGGTCGTAAATGCGCGTCGTTTTGAACTGGCTGGAGGTTTGTTGGGCGATCTCGCCGGGCGCGGGGAGATCTTTGACATAGGCATTGTAGATGCCAACCGCTGCAACGGTGCCCGCGCCGAGCGTCGCTATCGTCACACCCACTAGTAGCGCGATCAAACTCAGCCCCAGGCGCGCGATGAGTGCAGGAGGCGAGGTAGGGATATGCCGCCGCCGACGGCGGCGTAGAATCATCAAACGAGCCGTCATAACAATCAGATGTGTCTCGCGTGGCAATTATTCAGCCATTGTTTTCTATCGGCGAATAGTGCCCGCGCGTGCAAAAATATTGTAGCATCAGACGCAGAATCGCGCAACTTGCACTACTTGGGGGCAAGCTTCTCAACCCACCTTTTGCACTTGTGCAAACGCATAGCCCCACCCCCTGCCCCCTCCCCGTTGGGGCGAAAAAATTTTTCGCCCCAACGGGGAGGGGGAGTCAAAGGACGGGGTGGTGGCGGGCGGCGAAGCCGCCCGCCCTCACCACCTTCCCTCACTGATTCCCCCTTCCCCACGCCGCTCCGCGGCGTGGGGAAGGGGCAAAGGGGTGGGGCTTGGCGCGATGGATGGCAGGGCTGTGTAATTACAGGGACGGGATGATGGCGGGCAGCTTCGTCGTCCGTGAACACTCTTACGTCATGTCAGTGGGTACTCTTCGAGAAAGCGTTTAATCTTTTGCACAAACTGATCGCCCAGCGCGCCATCGAGCAAACGATGATCGAACGAGAGCGCGAGGTACACCATCGGGCGAATTGCCAGCATATCGTCAATGACCACCGCGCGCTTTTGAATCGCCCCCACGCCCAGAACCGCCGACTGGGGCTGATGAATGATGGGCGTACCAAAAAGTGAACCAAAGACGCCATAGTTGGTCAGTGTGAATGTTCCCCCTTGCACCTCCTCTGGTCGCAAGCGTTTTTCGCGCGCGCGACTGGCTAAATCGTTGATGGCGCGCGCCAGCCCCAGCAGACTCTTTTCGTCCGCGTTTTTAATCACCGGCACAATCAACCCCTCGTCCGTTGCGACGGCGATACCGATGTTCACCTCGCGTTTGACCACAATGCCTTGCTCGGTGAAGGAAGCATTCACCAGCGGAAACGCCTTGAGCGCGGCAACGGCTGCCTGCACAAAGTACGCCGTGTAGGTCAGTTTCACCCCTTGCTTTTCGAACTCGGCACTGTGCGCTTGATGGAACTTGAGCACGCGCGACATATCGGCTTCGTGAACGGTCGTCACGTGGGGCGCTACGTTTTTGGAGCGAACCATATGCTCGGCAATCGTACGCCGAATCGGTGTGAGCGGGATGATTTCTTCCGCCCCACTGGCTGGCGCAGTCACAGGTCGGAGTACCTCTTCGGTGGGACGGAACAGTTCACCCGTGCCGGGTTGTTCCCACGCTGGCACCGCTGGTGCGCTCGTCGGACGCGCGCGGGTCTGGAGAAAATTCTCCAGGTCCTTTTTGGTAATGCGCCCTCCCTCACCAGTACCGCGAATCGTCGCGAGTTCAGCATCGGTGATGTGATGCTCGGCGATCATCCGCGCCACGACCGGCGTCAAGCGCGGTGTGCCGGCGCGCGCAGGCGCGGCAGTATCGGCCGAGGCAGGCGCGGCGGTGGAAGCAGGGGCAGGCGCGGCGGCGGGCGCCACGGCTTCGCCCGGCGCGCCAATCACCGCGAGCACGGTGCCGGCTTTGACTGTGGCACCTTCGCCAATCAAAATCTGCAACAACGTACCCGACGCTGGCGAGGGAATTTCTGTCGTCACTTTATCGGTGACCACTTCGAGAATCGGCTCGTATTGCTCGACGCGATCACCCACCTGCTTGAGCCACTTGCCGACCGTTCCCTCGATAACACTTTCGCCCAGTTGGGGCATCACAACATTCGTTGCCATCGTTCTCCTCTCCACTCTCAATACGCCGCCAGTTGACGCAGCGCGCGCGCAATCTTTTCGGCATTGGGCATAAAGAAATCTTGCAGTGTCCGCGCAAAAGGCACGGCCGGCACATCGGGACCTGCCACACGCATCACCGGCGCATCCAGATACTCGAACGCTTCGCCCGCGATGATCGCCGCCACTTCCGCGCCCCAGCCGAATGAGAGATTGTCTTCGTACACAATCAGCACTTTGCCCGTCTTTTTCACCGACGCGAGAATCGTCTCCTTGTCCAGCGGACTGAGCGTGCGCGGATCCACTACCTCGACACTGATGCCTTCCGTTGCCACTTGTTCCGCCGCCTGCAAGGTTTCGTGTAACATCAACCCAAAGGTGATGACCGTCACATCGGTGCCCGCGCGCTTGATGTCGGCTTTGCAAAATGGCACCGTGTACCACGCGTCGGGCACTTCACCTTTGATGAGCCGATACGTTTTCTTGTGTTCCAGAAACAACACCGGGTCATTCACACGAAAAGCATAGCGCAACATTCCCACAATGTCGTACGGCGTGGCGGGGGCAACCACGTACAACCCCGGCACATGCGCGTAGGTCGCTTCGATGGACTGGGAATGATACAGCCCCCCGCTAATGCCACCGCCGTACGGCGCGCGGATAATCAGCGGGCAGATCCACGCGCCATTGGAACGATAGCGCATTCGCGCGGCTTCGTTGACGATCTGATTGAACGCCGGTGCGATGAAATCGGCAAATTGGATTTCGCACACCGGGCGCAGACCGTACAGCGCCGCCCCAATGCCAATGCCAATGATAGACGATTCAGACAGAGGTGAATCAACGACGCGGCGTTCGCCAAACTCTTCATACAATCCCCTGGTCGCGCGAAACACACCCCCGCGCACACCGACATCTTCACCCGTGATGAAAATGTCTGGATTGCGTCGCATTTCCTCTTGCAAGGTTCGCGTCACGGCTTCGATATTGGTTAAAACAGGCATAATTTTCTACTCCTCGCATTGCATTATGACGCTCTAAATTTCACGCTTCGAACGCATAGCCCCACCCCCTGCCCCTTGCCCGTTGGGGCGAAAAATCTTTCGCCTCAATGGGGAGGAGGAATGGAAGGGAAAGGATGTGTGGGCGGCAAAGCCGCTCACACCCCCCTCCCTTTCTCTCCGCGTGACGATGAGAAGGAGCAGGCGCCATCGTCGAAAGCGAACAGTCGCACTTTGCATGGCGGAAAGTGGGCAGGGGGATATGTGGAGTTTCTTCAGAGAACGGGCGCGAAATCTAGAGCGAGGGGTTACGCCTTGAGTAGCACAGGCAACTCTCCCCACACATTTGTCAGCGCGCTGGCGGGTTGAGGATAGGGTGCCTGGCGCGCGAACTCGTTGGCATCATCCACCATCTGGCGCGCGCGCGCCTCATACGCTTGTAGGCGCGCCTCATCCAGCAAGCCCACACTCTGCAAATAATTCTGCATCACTACCAGCGGCTCGCGCTTTTTCCACATCTCCACTTCTTCGCGCGAGCGATACGTGCGATCATCGTCATCCGACGAGTGTGGCACCAGCCGATACAGTTTGGCTTCGATGAGTGTGGCGCCTTCACCGCGTCGCGCGCGCGCCACCGCGTCACGCATCACGCGATACACTTCTAACACATCGTTGCCATCCACCACTACACCGGGAATGCCATACGCCGCCGCGCGATCGGCAACGTTGGGCACCGGCGTTTCCTTGTGGAGCGGCGTCGAAATGGCATATTGATTGTTCTGACACAGAAAAATCACCGGCAACTTGTGAATGCCCGCCCAGTTCAAACCCTCGTGAAAGTCCCCTTGCGCGGTCGAACCTTCGCCAAACGAGGTCAGCACCACTTCGTCAGTACCTTTGTAGCGAATCGCAAAGGCAATACCCGCCGCTTGAGGGACTTGAGTTGCTACAGGACTTGACCCTGAAACGATCTTGAGCGGACGATAACCAAAGTGCGAAGGCATCTGTCGCGCACCAGAGGAAGGTTCACCTTCTTTACCATAGACCGCCAGCATCAGATCGCGCGCGGATACGCCAAGCGCTAGCACCAGTGCCAGATCGCGATAGTACGGATGCACCCAATCATATCCCTTGCGCAAAGCAAACGCGGCACCGATCTGCGCACCTTCGTGTCCAATCCCGGAAATGTGAAAGGCAATTTCGTGTTGACGATGCAAAATCCACATCCGTTCATCCAGACGTCGCGCGAGCACAAGATACCAATACATTTCCAGAACTTGTTCATCGCTCAACCCCAGCGCGCGATGCTTCACCGACTCGTGGGACATATTCGACTCCATCACCAGCAGAAAAACCCGTTTTCTCCAGCGAAAACGGGTTTTTCTGAAAATCTATTTTCTCGCCTCGTTCAAGCGCGCTTCAACGTCGCTCCAATCGAGGTTGGCAAAGAACTTGTCAATGTAGGCGGCTTTGGCAGTACCAAAATCAATGAAAAAGGCGTGTTCGAACACGTCCATCGCGAGGATGGGCACAGCGTTCCACACCGGGAACGAAAATTGTTCATCGCCAATCATATTGAACAGATGCCAGTACTCGCGATCCCATGCCAGAAACGCCCAGCCACGCGCGGCAACGCCCGTCGCTTTGAAATCGGTCAGCCACCGCTCAAACGAGCCAAAATCTTTTTCGATTTGCGCGTACAGCGCGCCGCCCGGTGTGCCACCTTTGCCGCCCAGGTGACTAAAGTACAACTCGTGATTCTTGACCCCGCCGATGGCACGCGCAAGTTCCACCTTGAGTTCGCGCACCAGCGAGTAAGTAGGATTGGCGGCTTTATAATCCTCTGCAGTCAGGGCTTCGATCTTTGCCATAATCTCGTTGTACTTGTTCACATAGCCCTGATACAGTTTGTAATGTTCCTCCATCGTTCGTTTAGAAATGCCATCCAGTTCTTTCTGGAACGATGGAAATTGTCTGGCTGTGAGTTGATGTGCCATTGTTACTTCTCCCTGTCATGAGATTTTTTGCTTTGCCGTCATCACAAAGCGACTGCGATAATAGCACAATTTCGATGCTATTGTCAAACGGCTGTAGAGAAACGCGGCGCGTTCAGCGTTGGATCGTCGCCTCGCGTTCGGGGCCCACCGAAATCCAGCGCACCGGCACCCCCACCAGTTTCTCGATGGTCTCGACGTACTGCCGCGCGCGCGGCGGCAAATCGGAAAATTTGCGCGCGTGCGTAATGTCGCATTGCCAGCCACGCAGCGTGCGATAGATCGGTCGCGCGCGCGCGAGTTGATACGCATCGAGATCGGCATAATGCGCGCGCCGCCCCTCGAATTCGTACCCGACGCAAATCCGAAGCGTCTCGAATTGACTCAGGATGTCAAGTTTGGTCAGGAACAGCGCGTCCACGCCGTTGAGGCGTGCAGCAAAGCGCACCACCTCCGCATCGAACCAGCCGCCACGCCGAATCCGTCCGGTCGTTGCGGCGATTTCTTGCAGCGCGCGCGCGCTGCGTTCATCGTCCGTCACTTCAGTCGGCAGTGGTCCGCCACCGACGCGCGTGGTGTATGCTTTGGTGACGCCGATGATGCGCGTGATCGCGCGCGGCGGAATGCCCAGCCCTGCCGTCGCCGCTGAAGCGAGTGTCGTCGAAGCGGTGACGAACGGATACGTCCCCCAGTCGGTATCAAGCAGCGCGCCCTGCGCTTGTTCGAGCAGAAATTTTTTCCCCGCGCGCAAACCTTGCTCGATGATGGGATACAGTTCGACGATGTACGGTTTGAGCGTTTCGTAGTAGGCGCGATACTCGTCGTAGATTTTTTGGAATTCGAGCGGCGCGCTGCCGAGCGCGACGATGATTTTGTTTTTCAGCGCGAGTTGCACGCGCAACTTGTCGGCGAACAGTGGCGCGTCCGCCACATCGCTCCAGCGCAAGCCGTTGTAACTTGCCTTGTCCGCAAACGCTGGACCAATGCCGCGCCGCGTGGTGCCGGTCGCGCCCGCGCCTTTTGCTTCTTCGTACAAGCCATCGAGAATTTTGTGATACGGTAAAATCAGGTGCGCGCGTCGCGAGATGAACAAGCGTCTCTCGATGGAAACACCCGCGGCGCGCAGCGCGTTGATCTCATCGAGCAAAACGCCGGGGTCCATCACCACGCCGCCACCGATGAGGCAGCGCGCGCGCGGTTGCAAAATGCCCGATGGAATCAGATGAAACTTGAACGTGTCTTTTGACGTGACCAGCGTATGCCCCGCGTTGTTGCCACCATTGAACCGCGCGACAAAATCAAACTCGCGCGCCAGCACATCCACCGCTTTGCCCTTGCCCTCATCGCCCCACTGCGTTCCCAGTACGACTGTGACGCTCATTTCTCCTCCAGGTCTAGCAGGACAGTGAAACAGTAGGACAGCAGGACAGTAGGACAGTAGGACAGTCCCACTGCCTCACTGCCTCACTGCCTCTTCCGCGATCCGCTCCGCCAACCCGATGTACGTCAGCGGCGAGAGCGCGCGCAGTTGCGTCTTGACCGATTCGTCCACCGCGAGCGTTTCGATCCACGCGCGAAATTCGCTTTCCGAAAAGATTTTGCCGCGCGTGAGTGCTTTGAGTTGATCGTACGCGTCGCGCACGCCCGCCGCGCGCAAAATCGTTTGCGCGGCTTCAGCCAGCACTTGCCAGTGCGCCAGCAAATCGTCGCGCATCCTGTCTACGTTCGCTTCCAAGCATTCCAAGCCGCGCGCCAGATTGATATACGCGACGAGCGTATGCCCCAACGCAACGCCGAACGTGCGTCGCACCGTCGAATCGGAGAGATCGCGTTGCAGACGCGAAATCGGCAGTTTGCGCGCGTACTGCTCCAGCAGCGCGTTCGCAATGCCCAGATTCCCCTCGGCGTTCTCGAAATCAATCGGGTTGACTTTGTGCGGCATCGTGGACGAACCGACTTCGCCCGCGACCACGCGCAGTTTGAAATAATCGTCGCTGATGTATCGCCACAGGTCTTGCGCCAGGTCCAGCAGAATCGAATTGGTGAGGCGCAGCGCGTCGAAATAGCACACCCAGTTATCGAACGGCGCGAGTTGCGTCGTGACGAGACACGGCTCTAAATCGTACGCGCGCAGAAACCGCACGCTGAAAGCGAGCCAATCCACATTCGGCGCGGCGGCGACGTGCGCGTTGAAATTGCCGACCGCGCCGGTGAGTTTGGCGGCAAAGCAATGCGCGCGCAAAACGTCGCGCTGGGCGCGCAGACGCGCAACGAACACCGCCAACTCTTTGCCCAGCGTCGTCGGCACTGCCGGTTGGCCATGCGTGCGCGCGAGCATCGGCGTGGCTTTGTACGCGTGCGCCAGCGCGGCAAGGCGCGCGAGAATTTCGTCGAGCGCGGGCAACAGCACGCGATCGCGCGCATCACGCAGCGCGAGCGCGTGCGCGGTCTGATTCACATCTTCGGAGGTCAAACCAAAGTGCAACCACGCGACCACATCGGCGAGCGAGGTGGCGGCAAGCCGCGCGCGCAAAAATTGCTCCAGCGCTTTGACATCGTGACGCGTGGCGCGTTCGAGTGTTTTAATTTCGCGCGCGTCGTCTAGAGAGAGATTAGAGATTAGAGATTGGAGGGCGGAGATTTCGGCGGCGGCGAGAGGACGAATGAGATGCGCGTCGCGCGAGAGCGCAATCAAATAATCAATCTCGATGCGCGCGCGGTCGCGCAGGTAGGCAAATTCGGAAAAATAATTTTGCAGTGGCGCGGTCTCGCGCGCGTAACGTCCATCGAGTGGTGAGAGAGCCAGCAGTTCGTCCATTGCGGGGGCATTATAGAAATGTTGCGAGCAAAGGTCAAGTGCGTATAATGCGTGAGGCGCGAGAAGCAGGAGGCGGTTAGCAGGAGGCAGGTGACGGGTAGCAGGAGGCAGGACGCAGGCAAGGTGACCGCCTACTGCCTACCGCCTACTGCCTACTAAACAAGGAGGTGTGTAATGAAAATTCTACCCGACGTAGCATTGACGTATGACGATGTGTTGCTCGTACCGCAGTACTCGGACGTGGTGTCGCGAAAAAAATTGTCCACGCAGACCAAGTTGACGAACAAGATCACGTTGCAGATTCCCATCGTCTCGGCGAATATGGACACGGTGACCGAAAGTGAAATGGCAATTGCGATGGCGCGCGAGGGCGGCATCGGCATCATTCATCGTTTTATGCCAATCGAAGAGCAAGCGCAGCAGATTGCGCGCGTCAAAAAATCGGAAACGTTTGTGGTGGACGATCCGATTACGCTCTCGGTGACACACACAATTGGCGATGTGAAACGCATCATCGAAGCGACTGGCACGGGCGGCATTCTGATTCTCGATGCGGAGCAACGGCTAGCGGGCATCGTCACAACGCGCGATCTGTTGTTCGAGAACGACGAACAGCGTCCTGTGACCGCGATAATGCAAAAGAATGTGATTACCGCGCCACCCGATACCACCATCAAACAAGCCGAAAAGATTTTGCACGAACATCGCATCGAAAAGTTGCCGCTGGTGGATGCGGAACGACGCGTTGTCGGTTTGATTACACTGAAAGACATTATGAAGATCGAGCGTTTTCCCAGAGCGACCAAAGATGCGCGCGGACGACTCGCGGTGGGCGCGGCAGTGGGTGTACGCGAAAAAGAATTGAAGCGCGTCGAAGCCGTCCTCGCCGCGGGCGCGGATTGCATCGTCGTTGACATTGCGCACGGTGATTCGCGGTTGGAAATCGAGATGATCCAAAGTATTCGCAAGCACTTTCCATCCGCGCAAATCATCGGCGGAAATGTGGCGACGGCAGAAGGAACGCAACGCTTGATTGACGCGGGCGCGGACGCGGTCAAAGTCGGTGTGGGACCGGGTTCGATTTGCATTACGCGCGTGGTCGCGGGCGCGGGCGTGCCGCAACTTTCGGCGGTGATGGCGTGCGCGGAGATCGCGCGCCGCGCTCACATTCCCATCATCGCGGATGGTGGCATCCGCCATTCGGGCGACATTGTCAAGGCACTCGCCGCTGGCGCGTCCACCGTGATGATCGGCAGTTTGTTCGCCGGCACGGACGAAAGTCCGGGGTTGATGATGACGCGGCAGGGACACCGCTACAAAGTGTCGCGCGGGATGGCATCGTTGCAAGCGAACATCGTCCGCAAAATCCGCGAAGGTGAAACGGCGGAGATTACGCAAGAGGAAATTGACGAGTATGTTTCGGAAGGAGTGGAAGCCGCGGTACCGTATCGCGGACACATCAAAGAAATCCTCGCGCAACTCGTCGGGGGTCTGCAATCGGGGATGAGTTATTGCGGCGCACATTCGATCGAGGAATTGTACGACAAAGCGGTGTTCGTACGAATGACGCCAGGTGGCTTGCGCGAATCGTTACCGCACGATGTCGAAGTGCTGTGACGAATGACGGATGACGAATGATCAATGACGAATGACGAATGACGAATGACGAAGGCGTTCGTCCTTCGTCCTTCGTCGTTTGTCCTTCGTCGTTCGTCCTTCGTCCTCATCGCGTCACCAACTCGAAGGTTAAAAAATAGCGCACGTGGGTTTGCGGCACTTTGGTCTTGACACTGCTCAGCGCGAGTCCACTGATTTTGTCGCTGGGAAAATTCCCCACCTGAATTGTTCTACCGTCAGGGAAAAGTTCGTACGTGCATTGACAGTGAGGATCGTTCGACTTGTCTTCTAGATTCGCGGGCGCGCCGTCCAGCAACAAGGGTGCTTTGCCGTTAACCAGCAAGACGTAGATGCCGATGCCATCGCTTCCGCCCGGCAAATTGGGACAATCGAAACGTGTGTCGCGAATATCGCAGTAGAGCGCGCGCGCCAGGCGCCAATACCTTTGTCCCGGCGCCACATTCGCCGGTTCATAGCGCACACCGCCGGGCCACTCGGCGGGAAACGCGGGCAGCCACACCGTTGGCGCGAGCGCGGCGGGCTTGGGCGTTGGCGAAAGCGTCGGGCGGCGTGTCGCGGTGCGCGTGGGCGTGATAGTGCTGGTCGGCTTGAACGTCGGCGTGACGGAGGGTGTGAGCGTCGGCGTGGGCGTATCGGTCGGCGCGGCGGTTGGCGTCGCGGTGGGCGTGAGCGTCGCCGCCGGTGTGAGTGTCATCACCAGACGCGCGATCTGCGCATCAGAAACACCGAGCGCGAGCGCGAGCACGGCGAGGTTCGTCGCCGAGGGATGATTTTGCGCGGCGAGTTCTTTTGCCAGTCGCGCCACGCGTGCGGCGATGTTCTTGTCCTTTAATTCGGCAAGGCGTTTTTGCGCGCTCGGCAAATCACCATCGTAGGCGTACGCATCGGCAACGAGGATAATGAACTCGTCTTGCGCGGAGGGTTTGAGATCGGCAACATCCACGTTGGCAATCTGGGGGGGCCACAGCACACCGCCGATGAACAAACCGATGCACAAGCCCACCAGCAAAAACACTCCCACCACTACAGGCAAGCCACGCCACGCCAACCCTACTTCACTCATCATCCTTCGTCCTTCGTCATCCGTCCTTCGTCTTTCGTCCTCCGTCCTCCCTCACCGCGCCAGCGTCCGTCGCCACGTCAGCAAGAAACTGACGTGGCGTTTGGCAGGCAACCCCAGCCCTACCACGCGATCACTGGGCAAGCCATCTATCCACGCGGCATACGCGCCGCGCTCACCGCGATCGGGTGCGTAACCGAGCCATAGCGTAATACGCGCTTCGCCATCCTCGTTCGTAATCGCTTCGGTCTCGCCATCCGACCAACTTTGCTTGACCTTTTGATATTCCACCGGCACGTTCCGCTCGTTGACCACCGTGTAAACGATGTAATGCGTACCGTTCGATTCGGCGGGACTTTGATAAATGGCACGCACCAATTTCCAGTACATCAACCCCGGCTCGACTTGCGCTGGTTCGACCGTCACATTCAGCGCATCCAGACGCCAATCCCATTCCACCTCATCGCCGATAGGGAGCGCGAGTGGCGCTGGCGTTTCGCGCGCGCGCGCGGCGGTGGGCACAAAGGTTTCTGGCGGCGCGAGTCTTTCGGGCGCGTCAAATTTGATGGGCGGCGGCGCAGGTGTTTCCTCGCGCGCAAACGCCGCTTCGCGCGACGCTTCGAGTGGTGTCTCGATTTTTTCTTCGCGCGCCAGCGCCGCTTCGCGCGACGGTTCGGCAGGCGTTTCGATTTTTGCTTCGCGCGCCAGCGCCGATTCGCGCGGCGATTCGGCTGGCGTTTCGATTTTTGCTTCGCGCGCAAACAACGGTTCGCGCGGCGGTACTGTTTGCGCCTGGCGCGTCGGCAGCGGTGGCTCGTCACGTAACCACGATGCCCACACGGTTGGCGCAGGTTCTGGCATCTTTTCCTCCAGCGAAATCACCACGGGCGCGGGCGGCGCGGGTTGCGCGCCCGGCAAACGGCGCGCTAGATTTTGCATCGCCTTGACCGCGTCAATCACCGGCAAGCGTTCACCCAAATCGTGCTGTGGCACGGTCATCGTCGGCAAATTGTTGCGCCCTCCCGAACCGTGCGTGAGCGCGTCGTGCCAGAACGTGCTGAACCACGCATCCGCATCAAAACCGCCGCTATCGAACGCCAGCCACGGCGTTGCGGCGAAGAAATAATCCGGGGCTTGACGTTGCATAAAATCGAAGAGCGCGACGGTGAGTGCGCAATGCGCGGCAGGCGTCACGCGCGGGTAACGCAAATCGTCACGCCGACCGATTTGATAACCGCCCGCGGTAGCAATGATGGGAATCGGTCGCCCCAGATATTTCATCGCGAGCGAATGATAGTACTCGAATTCGCGCCAGCACGCGTGATCCGTTTCCAGTGTTGCTGCCGGGTTGGCTTGATGTGCGCGCAGCGTGTTGATCTCGTCAAGCGTATCCACACGGCGTTTCGCTGTGTTCCACCACGCCCACTCGGTAAACACGCCGTGCGCGTACGTTTCGGAGGTAAGGAGTTGTCCCGCGCGATTCACGGCATCGTCCGGAAAATCGAGCGGACGATTGCCACCAAAACAATGCACCGCGATCCAACAGCCTTCCAGCAAAATATCAGCGCGTCCCAGCGTCACGAGCGCGCCCATCAAATCCATTGTGCCACCACTGCTGATGGCAGGCAAACCGGGAAACCCACCCCACGACAAAATCAACCGCGCGTCAAAGAGCCAGTTGAGCGCGACCAGTTTGGCACATTCGAGCGCGTTGCCGGGCATCGCGTTGTGTTTCCATTCGACACTCAAATTCGGTTCGTTGTTGGTCTCGAAATAGCGCACCCCGGCAGCAATCAAGCGGCGAATCGTCTGCTCCTCCGCCGCGCCGATATGACCGGGATTAGGTTCGGGTGTATCGTTCGGCGGTGGATCGCGGCGCAGAATGCGGACGATGGGAAAGATGCCGGCATCGAGTAATTTCTCACACCACGGTAAACTATCGCCGCCATCGTCAACCACCTTGAACCATTTGATTCCCATCTCGACGAGTTCGCGAATCCAATAGTCATATCCTTCGGCACCACCTGTCCAGCCCGGCAAGGCACTGCCGTGCAAACCGCGACCGTTATCACCTGTTGGACGAGGAAAATCAGCAAGCGTCATTGGCATTGGGAACATCTCCTCCCGAACCCCAACCGCATCGTACCCACATCATTGCCTGAGGGCATGTTTCGCTTTGATGTATTCATCGAAGAGCGTCTCGATCTTGTTCAGTAGAGGTGGTGGCAGGATTGCCGCGCGTTTTTGTTTGCGGAGCGTATCTTTTAAATCACCGACCATCACCACCGGTAAAGCAGGATCGTCAATGATCAACTGGGCGCGCGGGTGCGTGAACACCACATAGCCATCCACAGGCACAGAGTTCTCCACCTGAGTTGCCAACAAGCGTTTGATCTTTTGAATGTCCTCTTGCAACTCGGCGATGGGATCGCCGAGGGGTTCTTGTGCCCAGGCACCGAACAAGCGCGACCAGCGCCAGGGGCGATGCCATTTGCGATTTTTACAAATGATTTGATCGTCGTGGTATTTGACTTTAAAGACCCATACGCCACTGGGCGCGACTAGAACGTGCTCGGCAGGCAAAAGATAGTTGTAGAGATGATGCTTGTTATCGAATCCCTTGAGTGCTTTTTCGAGGGCTTGATCCGCACGCGGCGGACGCAGCCACTTGTGCGCCCAGTACGAGCCAATCATCGCAACGACAAAGCCACCCAGCAGTGTACCGTACGCCAGAGCCATATAGTCCGTCGTAAACGATGTAACCAGAGATGCCAGTAACAAGCCCATACCAGCAAAAGTGAAATAACGCGCCCAGCGGCTACGTTGTTCGATGAGTTTTTCATTGCTTGTCAGTCGCATAGTCTCCTCTTTATCAATGAGCCAATTATCCAATGTGCCAATGAGCCAAAACCATTTGTTCATTTGTCATTCGTCCTTCGTCATTCGTCCTTCGTCCCTTTGGCTCATTGGTTCATTGGCTCATTGGTTCATTGATACTTTGCCAGCACCAGACACGCGTTCTGCCCACCCAGGCCAAACGAATTCGAGATGGCGATATTCACCTTTGCCGCGCGTGCGACGTTCGGCACGTAATCGAGATCGCAGGCAGGGTCGGGCGTTTCGTAATTCACGGTTGGATGCACCATTTGATCACGCAGGGTCATCACGCACACCACGGCTTCGAATGCGCCGGCGGCGCCCATCGCATGCCCGATCATAGACTTGGTGGAGTTGACGGGGATGGTGTAGGCATGTTTACCAAAGACGTTTTTGATAGCAAGTGTTTCGCCGGCATCGTTGAGCGGTGTAGAGGTGCCGTGTGTATTGATGTAATCTACCTGCTCGGGTGCGATGTTGGCATTGTGCAGGGCGTCGCGCATCACATTCGTTGCGCCGATGGCTTGCGGATCGGGAGCGGCAAAGTGGTAGGCATCGGAGTTGGTGGCATAGCCGAGCACTTCGGCATAAATTTTTGCCCCGCGCGCGAGCGCGTGTTCCAACTTTTCCAACACCACCACGGCTGCCCCTTCGCCAATCACAAAACCGTCGCGGTCTTTGTCGAACGGGCGACTGGCGCGCGTCGGTTCGTCGTTGCGCGTGCTCATGGCGCGCATCACGCCAAACGCGGCGAAGACGATTTCGGAGATGACCGCATCGGTGCCGCCAGCGAGCATAATGTCCGCATCGCCGCGGCGAATGATTTCTGCCGCCGCGCCGATGGCATGCGTCCCGGCGGCGCATGCTGTCACTACCGTCGAGTTATAGCCGCGCGCGCGAAAATAGTACGCCACGTAGAACGAAGGCATATTCGGCAGAATCACCGCCGCCAGAAACGGGCTGAGCCGATCGGGACCTTTTTGCAAAAAGAGGTTATGCGCCTCGATGGCTTCGACAAAACCACCCAGCGCCGTACCGAGCAAGACGCCGGCGCGTTCATTCTCCTGCAAACCCTCTGGAAAGCCGGCATCGCGCAGCGCGTCTTTACTCGCCGCGATGGCAAACAAGGTCGCGCGACCCATGCGGCGCGCGTCTTTGGGATCCACCCCATAGCGCGCCGCGTCAAACCCTTTGACTTCAGCGGCGATTCGGGTTTTGTAACGACTGGCATCGAACAAGGTGACTGGTCCGACACCCGACTTGCCTGCAAGTAGATTCTGCCAGAATTCATCTGGCGTGTGACCCAGCGGCGTGATCGCGCCCATCCCTGTGACGACCACGCGCGTACGCGGCGCGCGCGCAACGGGCTGCCTCTGCATCAACTCCTGCGGTTGCCAGCGTTGCGCGGTCAGTATTTCGACCGGCGGCGCTGTGAGTGTGTCCGAAATCATTGGTTCTTCCTCCATCAAGGCACATATTTTGCCAATACCAAGCATGCGTTCTGCCCGCCAAATCCAAACGTGTTGGACAAGACAATCTTGACGGGTGCCTCCCGCGCCCGATGCGGTACATAATCGAGATCACACGCGGGGTCCGGGTTATCGAGATTGAGCGTGGGGTGAATTTTTTGATCACGCAGGGTCATTACACACGCCACCGCTTCGAGCGCGCCTGCCGCCCCCATCGAATGTCCAATCATTGACTTGGTCGCACTGATGGGAATGCGATAGGCATGTGCGCCGAAAACGTGTTTGATCGCCAGCGTCTCGATCGGATCGTTGAGCGGTGTGGCTGTCGCATGCGCGTTGATGTAATCCACTTGCGCGGGGGTGATGCCGGCTCTGGCAAGCACATCCTGCATCGCGCGAATGGCACCTCTGGCGTGCGGTTCCGGGGCGACAAAATGGTAACCGTCGGAATTCGACGCATAGGCGAGCACTTCGGCATAGATGCGTGCACCGCGCGCGCGCGCGTGTTCCAGCCTTTCCAGCACCAACACGGCGGCGCCCTCGCCAATCACAACACCGTCACGATCTTTATCGAAAGGACGGGACGCGCGCGTCGGTTCATCGTTACGCGTCGAGAGCGCGCGCATCGCGCCAAAAGCGACAAAGATAATATCGGAAATGAGCGCTTCGGTTCCGCCCGCGAGCATCACATCCGCATCGCCACGCCGAATCACCTCGGTCGCCAGTCCGATGGCGTCGTTGCTCGCCGCGCAGGTGGTCACAATCGTCGAATTGAATCCGTGCGCGCCATAGTGCTGCGCTATGAAAAACGCGGACATATTCGGCAGAATCAACGCCGCCAGAAACGGACTGACGCGTCCCGTGCCCTGGCGTGCATACTCGTGATGCTCTTTGATCGCTTCGGGAAAGCCGCCGATGCCGGTGCCCAACACAACGCCGACGCGTTCGTTATTGTTAAAGCGTTCACCGAATCCTGCATCACGAATGGCGTCTTTAGCGGCAGCCAGTGCGAACAGGGTCGCGCGTCCCATTCGTCGCGCGTCTTTGGGTTCAACGTATTTTGTCGCATCAAAATTTTTGACTTGGGCAGCGATGCGCGTTTTGAGGTGACTGGCATCGAATAGTGTAATCGGTGCAACACCCGATTTGCCGGCGAGCAAGTTTTGCCAGAATTCTTCGGGCGTGTTACCGAGTGGGGTGATAGCCCCCAGCCCGGTAATCACCACGCGCGTGTGCGGTGCTGTCATTCTCCCTCGACTTCCTGAATCCCTGTGCGAATCAGTTCGACAATCTTTCCCTCGACGGCTTGTTTGGCGACGCGGATGGCGTTCTTGATCGCTTTAGCATCTGAACTACCGTGACCGATGACCACCACGCCATCCACACCCAACAAGATGCCGCCACCTACTTCGGAAGGATCGAGGCGCGCGCGCAATGCCTCGAACGCCGGTTTAGCCAGCAGCGCGCCCACCATCGCTAGCGGACGTTTTTTGATTTCGTCTTTGATAAAGCCGACGAGTGTTTTCGCCAGCGCTTCACTCAACTTGATGGCGACATTCCCGACGTAACCATCGCACACGATGACATCCATTGTGCCTCTGGGAATATCGCGCCCTTCGGCGTTACCCGCGAAATTCAAGTGGCTCTGCTTGAGCAAGGCATACGCCTCGCGCACTACTTGTGGACCCTTGCCCTCTTCTTCGCCGTTCGAGAGCAAACCGATGCGCGGGCGCGCGAGTCCCCACACTTTTTCCACATAGATCGAACCCATCAGCGCGAATTGATACAGGTATTCCGGCTTGACCTCTGCATTCGCGCCAATGTCGAGTAACAGGACGCGTCCTGTCGCAGTGGGAATCGTCGTGGTCAGCGCGGGGCGCTTGATGCCTTTGATACGACCGAGGAGATAAGGACCCGCAATCGCGGCGGCCATCGCCGCGCCGGTGTTGCCGGCGGTGACGAACGCATCGGCTTGTTTCTCGCGCACCAATTTGACCGCCAGATTCATCGAAGCATCTTTTTTCGATTTGACCGCGTCCACGTGATCGGTCATCGCGATCGCGGTGGGTGTATGCACGATGGGCAAATCCAGTCCGCGCGTGTCGTATCTGGCAAGTTCGGGTTTGATGCGATTTTCATCGCCAACCAGTATAACGGTAACGCCATACTCGCGCGCGGCAAGCACAGCACCAGCGACATCGGGCACAGGGTGGGCGTCGCTGCCCATTGCATCAAGAGCAATTTTCATCAGAGCACCTCGGGAGACAAATGAATGAGCAAATGACGAATGACGAATGACGAATGACAAATGACGAATGACGAAACGATAAAACTATGCAACCATGCAACTATGCAACAATCCAACAATCGGCAATTCAAAATCTGTCGGCGGTCGTCCGTCAGCGGTCGGCGGTCGTTTGTCGGCGATCGTATTTTCGGAAGGATGAACGCTATGGGATTATTTTACTCGACTTGTAATGAATTTGCAAAGTAGCACACTCATCCCCAACCCACAGCGCGCAATTTTTGCCAAGAATTCACGTCCAGAGTATAATGGCACACGCTCACAGAAAGGAGTGGCTGATTTGGAACGACATCGCGTACTGCGTATCAGCATTTTAGCGCTGGTTGCCTTGACCGTACTCGCCTGCAATATGGACACCTTTACCGCTTTTCTGCCGCAGGCAACTGCCACGCCCACGCGCACGCCGCGCCCGACCTTTACGCCGCGCGCCACCGCCACACCCACCGAAGCGCCGACGCCGGAACCGACCGCGACTGTTCGCGCCTCGCCGACCGCGCGCGCGGTCGCCACAGCTCGCCCAGCCACTAAAGCCCCCACCGCACCACCTCCGCCCTCGCCATCCCCCTTCATCTGGCGACGCAGCGATAACATGGCAATCCAGGGAATGTGCCCGGCAGGACCCGGCACGTTCGAAATCAAAGGACGCATCTATTCCAACGCGCAAAAAGCGTATGTCGGTGGTGTCCACATCATTGCCCTCGATAGTAGCGGTAAAATCGTCGCGCGAATGGATTCGTTGTATCCTCAACAAATGAATCCCGAATGGGGTGTCAATTGTCGCGAAGCCAAAAATATGTTCAGTTATCAACTCGATGTTGCGGCAGGACGCGGCAATCAACCGATTATCGTCCGCATTGTGCGCTCGGCGAGCGATCTCACCCCCATCTCTCCAGACGTTGCAGTCCAATTTGGTCCCGAAGGTGGTCGGTACTACCTCGATTGGGTAACACCGTAAACTGCACGCGTGCTTTCGGGCGACGCTATGAAACGTTCCCACACGATTTTGCTCCTCAGCGCGATGATTCTGGGTGGGCTCATCCTCCGCGTCCGCGCACTCGATTTCCAACCGCTCTGGTGGGACGAGGGCTATAGCCTCTTCTTCGCCACGCGTGATGTGGTGACGCTGCTCGAACGCACCGCTGTTGACATTCACCCACCACTCTACTACGTGCTCTTGCACGTGTGGTTGCAACTCATCGGCAAAGACGCCATCGCCGCGCGTCTTTTTTCTGTACTCGTCGGCACCGCCACGATTCCACTCGTGTTCGTGTTCGCGCGCACACTGGTTTCCGCGCGCGTCGCGCTCACTGCCGCGCTCGTGTTCGCGCTCGCACCGCTGCACATCTACTATTCACAAGAAGTGCGGATGTATGGACTGGTCACGCTCCTCACGCTTGCAGCGTGGTGTTTTTTCGTGCGTCTCCTTCACGCGCCGCCGGGCAACCCCCACACCGCGCGACTCGCCGTGCTGTACATCGTCACTACTGCTGCCGCGCTGTACACGCAGTACTACGCCACGTTTATCGTCGTCGCGCATATCGTCGTCGTGATGTGGCAAATCTGGCAAGAACGGCACTCTACCAACGACCGACAGACTCGCACACCACTCGTCCACTGGATTGTGGCGTGGAGCGGCATCGCGCTGCTCTATCTGCCCTGGGTGATTTAC
The DNA here is from genome assembly GCA_034435315.1 of Anaerolineae bacterium. Classification (GTDB taxonomy): domain Bacteria; phylum Chloroflexota; class Anaerolineae; order UBA4142; family UBA4142; genus VGOB01. Next base: position 21,684 of record DAOTYB010000086.1, read on the forward strand.
GCCGGACCCAAACTGTATGCTTATGTAACCGCCAAAGTGGCAATCGAAAAATACGCGCCACTTGACCCGCTCACTTTTCTCGCGCAGCATCTCGTCGCGTTTTCCATTGGACATGTGACGGTGTTGAACTGGCTGGCATGGGCAAGTGTTGTGATGGTGGGGTTGGTAGTGGTAGCAGGTATACAGGTAGCAGGTAGACAAGGAGTACAGTCCTCCAACCTGCCAACCTGCCTACCTTCTACCTATCTACCCTCTACCTGTCTACTCACCTACCTTACCGTTCCTCTCGCGCTCGGCTACCTCATCAATTTGCTCTATCCGTTCCATCCGATTCGCAGTGAACGCTTGCTACTGTTTGCTGCGCCGGCGTTCTACATTTTGATCGCTCTGGGCATTCACGCGTTCGCGCCGACGCGCGCGATACCTCGCGCGCTGGGAATCGCCAGCGTGGCAGCGATTTCCGCGCTCGCGCTCTCCGATTTTTACACCGTGCCACGTTATCCTCAAGACGACTATCGTCCGCTCATCGCCGAGATGAAAACGCTCGCGCAAACCGACGATGTGTTTCTGGCGATCTACCCCTGGCAAATCGGTTATCTGGAAGCGTACTACACTGGCGCGCCATTGCGCGTCATCGAAACACCCAACGAGGTATGGATTAAGAATCCGCCGCAGATGCATCGCGCGCTCGAGGCACTCGCTGCGCAACGCGCGCGCCTGTGGCTCCCCGCGCTGCAAACTCAAGGGCGCATTCTGGAAGACGCGCTCGATGCGTACTTGCACGAGCGCGCCTACGCGATTCTCGATCAGTGGTATGGCACCACGCGGCTCGAACTGTTCGCGTTTGCTGACGATCCGCCCTTGCCGCGCGCGCCGCGTCACATCGTCTTCGAAGGCGCGTCGCTTGACGACGTGAGCGTGGCGCGCGAGCCGGTGATTGCCGGTCAAGACATTGTGCGGATTCGCTTCGTCGGGAACGCGCGCGAACCGGTCACCGCGAGTTTTCGTCTGCTCGATGCCAGCGGCACGGTGTGGGCGCAAAGTGATCGCGAAATTGGGCGCGCGTTACAACGCATCGGCCTGGCGATTCCACCGGGCACGCCACCCGGCGAGTACGCCTTGCGCGTGAACGCCTATCGCACCGGCGATCCCAGTCCCTTGCGCGTCGCTGATTCAGAACAGACGAGTGTATTGCTCGCAACGATCGAGATGCGCGCGCCCACACAACCGAACCTTGCCGCGCTGCCACAGCGTACGCAGATTGATTTTGAAAATGGCGTGCGTCTGGTCGGTTATGATGTGCCCACGCGCGTGCAACCCGGTGTGGCGACACCGCTCACCCTGTTCTGGCAAACGACGCGCGGACTCGAGCGCGATTATCTCGTTCAACTCCAGGTGCACGACGCGCGCGGCAACATTGTTGCGACCACACAGAGCGCGCCCACGCGCGGCATCTATCCCCCAACGCGCTGGCAAAGTGGCGAACTGGTACGCGATCCGCACACACTCTTCCTGCGCGGCAACACTCCCGATGGCACCTATCGTCTGGTCGTAGCGTGGTTCGACCCCACCACCAGCATAATGACACGCGCGCGCGAAATCGGCACGTTCGCGGTACGCGGCCGCACGCGTTATTTTGGCGCGCCAACGCCCACCCGGCGCTTGAACGCGCAACTCGGCGAGATTGCGCGACTGGTGGGCTATGATGTATCCGAGAGCGCGCGCACGTTACGCGTGGTGTTGTACTGGCACGCGCTCGCGACCACCGATACATCGTACACCGTCTTTGTGCACGTGATAGATGCGAATGGTACACTGCGCGCGCAGCGTGACCAGATTCCCGGCGCCGGCGCGTACCCCACCACCACCTGGCTCAAGGGCGAGTATCTAGTGGACGTGTACGACATCGCCTTGCCGCGCGATCTCGATGCATACGCGATTCGCGTGGGAATGTACGATGCCACGACCAACGCGCGTTTACCCGCGTTCGATGCCAGCAGTCATCCCATCGGTGATTACATCCGACTGAAGTAACTGCTCAGCCCCGGGTTCGCTCGCTATCGGTTAGAAACCGACGACTAACGCAAGCCGATGACTGAGCCTGAATTTCGCCGTCGTTCCCCGGAACAACCCCTCATCCCCCT
>DAOTYB010000087.1:0-8965 GCA_034435315.1 Anaerolineae bacterium
TTGCAGCCGCAGTTCCAACGTCTCAAGCGACGACGAAATATGTTCACGATGTTGTGAACCCTATCTGACCTAAACGAATCTCAAAAAGTGTTCACGATGTTGTGAACCCTGACAACTATTCGTAGAATTTCGCTTGTTCCTTCTCCAATCATCGTCAGGCGATTATCGCGATAGAACCGTTCGACGGGAAAATCGCGCAGATAGCCTGCGCCGCCGTGAATTTGAATCGCTTTCCAGCACGCGCGGTCAGCGGCTTCCGAGGCAAACAATTTTGCCATCGCGGCTTGCTGGGAGAATTTTTGTTGCGTATCTTTCAAGTAGGCGGCGTGCATCACCAGCAAGCGCGCGGCTTCCAGCTCCACCGTCGAGTCGGCAATCATCCATTGAATCGCCTGGAAATCCGCAATCGGCTTACCAAAGGCGTGACGCTCCTTCGCATACTTGATGGACGCGTCGAGCGCGGCGCGTCCCAGCCCCAATGCCATCGCGCCAATGCCGATGCGTCCTCCATCAAGCGTGATCATTGCTTGCTTGAACCCTTCGCCTTCGACACCCAGCAAATTTTCTTTCGGCACGCGACAATCTTCAAGAAAGATTTGGGTTGTCAACGAGCCGTGCAAGCCCATCTTCTCTTCCACTTTGCCGATGACCAGGCCTGGCGCGTCGCGCGGGACGATAATCATACTCAAGCCGCGATGCCCTTTCGATTTGTCGGTTGCACACAGCACGATAATCGAACGCGCCACCGCGCCTGAGGTGACGTACATTTTCGTACCGTTGAGAATCCACTCGTCACCTTTTAACACTGCGGTCGTGTCCACCGACCCGGCGAGATCGCTGCCGCTTTTCGTTTCAGTGAGGGCGAGCGAGCCAAGTCCCTCCCCGCGCGCCAGAGGCACCAGCCACTTGCGCTTTTGCTCCTCCGTACCGAAAAGATAGATGGGACCACAGCCGAGTGAGAGGTGCGCCGCGTACGTCAAACCGACCGATCCTGAGACGCGCGAAATTTCTTCGATTGCCAGTGCCTGGGCTACAGTATCTGCCCTCCCACCACCGTACTCTTCGGGATACGGTAAACCCAATAGCCCTTGCGCGCCCATTTTGGCAAACACATCGGCGGGAAATTCGTCTGTCTTGTCAATCTCGGCGGCGCGTGGCGCAATCTCCTTTTCCGCAAACTCACGCACCATCTCTTGAATCGCGCGCTGCTCTTCGGTCAGTTGGAAATCCATTTTTCCCTCCTTCGTCATTGAAGTATCACAGGACAAAAGACGAAGGTTCAAAACCTCCGCCCTTCATCATTCGTCATTTGTCATTGCTCATTTGTCATTCGTCATTGCTCTCTCCCCTGTCCTTCCAATCGCGGTTCACCCCACACTGCCCAGTTCCAGCGATTATCGCCCAGGCCATCGGTGATGAACTCGATGCGCGCGAGATCACGATTCAACTGTGGCATTGGAACCGTGTGCTCTTCCCAGGTGCGCGAACTCTTGACCGCGCTCCATAATTTCCAGCCGTTCACCAGAACGCGAAAGGCGATGTAACGATCGGGGGGCAGGGCTGAACCATCGCGGATGCCGATGGCAAAACGCAAGGTCATTTGACGCACCCATGCGGGAATGGGCACCAGATACGCCACGCGCGCCGAACCGCTCGCGGGAGGATGTTCCCACAGTGCCGCGCGCGTGACGTCTCCACAGGTCGCCTGTGCTACTTTGACTTCCATTCCCAGCCGAGTGGCTTCGGGGAAATGTTCCAGAAAATCAAAACACCAGGTTGCCTGACGTTTTTCCTGTTGCAATGCCTCGATAAAGACGCGCACGCGCTCCAGGTCTTCGTGGGACAACTGACGCAGCAATTCGGTAATCTCTTCAAGACGAGCCATACACCGCGATTATACGTTGACGCGGATAGCTTGTCAATCGGGCGAGTTGTGTGTGGGTGTGGTGTGGTAGCAGGGTACAAAGTCAGCAGACGATCATTTCGAGCGACGCGAAAAGTCTTGTTTACACCCTGCGAACAAGATTTCTCACGAGCAAAACTCGTCCCGGGCATAGCCCAAGGGATCACTGCTACTTGTCACATTCAGAGCGAGATGCCTCACTCCATTCGACCAAAAGTTTCTGTCAGCGCGTATACCGCTGCGCGTTACAGAATTCTCAAAATGAAATCCAAGGGGATTGTCAAATGATGACTTTGCCCCCTGTTGTGGCAGTCAACTCTATTGTTGACAGGATACGGATGATATGGTATAATGATATCAGATATCAGACATCTAATATCTTATATCTACCCCTTACAAAGTCACCGACCCATTCTCGGTGAGCACCTCCAGTAAAGGAGTAACCAGTGTTGGTCACAAGATCTGTTCGCGGGCAAACCTTGAACAAGATGGCGCAGGACCGAATCAGGGATTTCATCATCTCTAAACGTCTCAAGCCAGGAGATCCCCTTCCGCCAGAAGCACAACTCGCTGCCGACCTCGGTATCAGTCGTGGCCCAGTTCGCGAGGCAATTCGTTCACTAGAATCGCTGGGTATCGTCGAAGTACGGCATGGCACGGGAATCTTTGTACGTGAGTTCAATTTCGATTCGATAATGGATCTTTTCTCCTATGGTCTCGTCTTTGATCAGAATCGTATTGCAGAGGTTTGCCAACTGCGCAAATGGCTCGAGAAGGCTGCAATCGGAGAAGTGATTGGGCGGATTACCGAGAAAGAAATTGCGCAAATCGAGGCGGTTTTTGAGCGCTGGGAAAAGAAGATTGCTGCACACGAGTCAACAGCTGACGAGGATCGTGAGTTTCATCGCTTGTTATTCTCAGTCCTGGGAAATCAATCGCTCATCGCGTTGATTGATATTTTCTGGGTTTTGTTCCATTCAGATCCAATTAGTTCGATTACCACCGATCTGCACCCGACAACAACCATTCAAGATCATCGCGATATTCTGGCGGCTGTCTGTGCGCGCGATGTCATGCGCGCGCGGCAGTGCGTAGAACATCACTTTCACGGGATTGAGGAACGTATTGCCCAAGTACGCGCATCTTCGATGGCCGCACACAGACACTCTCTAGAGACAGTGCCCAAATGATTCGTCACAAGGAGGTGATGCCAACTCTCTGAACTATGCTGAACGCTACAACTGTGAAATTCGATCCACATTTCTGAAACCTGAAAGGAGAAAGAGCGATGAAGTACACACGTACCCTGCTCATTTTGCTTGGGATTGCTCTAATCGTTGTGGCGTGCGCGCCCGCACCATCTCCCGCCCCTACGGCAGCTCCGCCTACCGCTGCCCCCAAACCGACGGAAGCACCCAAACCCACAGAAGCACCCAAGCCCACTGTAGCGCCTGCGCCGACAACTGCGCCAGTCCCCACTGCGGCTCCACCTGCTGGAGGTACGCTGATCGGTGCCTTTGATATCGGTCCGGGTGGTGGACCCCAGCAGCGACCCTACGACCAAACGGCAGGCAACACCTGGCTGATGAAGATTTGGTCACCTCTGGTCAGTTTGAACAAGGACAGCACTGGTCTGGCACCGCAATTGGCGATCAAATGGACCCCCAACGTGGACGCGACACAGTGGACGTTCAATCTCCGTCCCAACGTCAAGTGGCATGACGGCACAGCGTTTACTGCCAACGATGTCAAGTTCACGTTTGAACTGGCACTGAATCCTGCCTTCGGCTGGCGCAACGATCCTGGCGTTGGTTCCAACCTGCTCGGTGCATCCGAGTATATCAGTGGAACAGTAAAAGAAGTCAGCGGCATCAAGATAGTGGATCCTCTGACAGTCCAGTTCTCTCTCAAAGCCACCGATCCGCGTTTCCCCTATAAATTGATCGCCGCTTACATTCTGCCGCAACACATACTGAAGGATCAAGACCCATCCAAACTCGCAAAGAGCGATTGGTTCCTGGCAAGTCCTGTTGGGACAGGTCCCTTCAAGATCTTCAAGTATGTGAAAGATCAGTATCAAGACCTGGTGCCCAACGAGTATTATTGGAATGGCAAGCCCAAACTGGCTCACCTTATCAATCGCTACTTTGCAGATGAGACCGCTGCCATTATCGCTCTGGAAAAGGGCGAGATCCAGTTCACCTATGTCAGCGGAGATGTAGCGGCACGCTTGAAAACGAATCCCAACTACCAGGTCTTTGAGGGATCGTCCTTTGTGTCCAACTACATCATCTTCAACTTCCGCGATAAACGCTTTCAGGATGTGCGCGTGCGCCAAGCCATAATGTATGCGATTGACCGCAAGGCAATCGTGAAAGACGTTTTCCTGGGCGCTGCCTATCTTGAGCCGTGTACGCTCCCTCAAAAGACCTTCTGGCCCAGCGACGTCAATTGGTACGACTATAACCCGACTAAAGCACAACAACTACTCAAGGAAGCCGGTTGGAACCCGAACGATTCACTCGAAATCTGGACCTACTATACCGCGCAGCAACAGAAAGACGCTCTTCAAGCCATACAGGCATACCTCGCCCAAGTCGGTGTCAAAATCACCCCCAAGTTCATGGACACACCAGCGTACAATGCCCAGTTCTATACCGGTCAGGGCTGGTCACTCTCCTACCGAGGAGCAGGTTTGCCCACCGGGCAGTCCCCGCGGCCTTTCTTGCTTGCCAGTGCTCAGACAGTTGACAAGAAAGCCTGGTCGGGGCTTGATGATCCTAAACTTGAGCAACTACTTAACACGGCTGAAAAGTCCTTGAACGATGCCGACTATGTCAAAGGGATGCAAGCATTGTGCAAGTATATGAACGAGAACGTTATCGAGGCGTCGCTCTGGGTCGGTACGCGCTACGGAGCGGCTAGTAGCAAGGTCAAGAACTTTTACTACTATCCTGCTCCCGGCGGTGGTCCTTACGAAGACAATCCCGAATTGTGGGAAGTGGTGCCCTAGCGCCTGCGGCAAGACGATGATGGTGGGTTGGCGATACCAACCCACCATCTCGCACTCATAATGGAGAAGGTAGATGACCCAATATATCCTTCGCCGTTTGTTGATTAACCTGCCGGTGCTCCTGGGTATCACCGTCATTGTATTTTCATTGTTTGCCTTTATTCCCGGCGATCCTGCCAGTTTCTACATCAATCCTGAACTGGCGACGAACCCGGTTCAAGTGGCTGTGATTCGTGAGCAATTGGGGTTGGATCAACCTTTGCCGATTCGCTATGCTAGATGGTTGGGACAAACCTTGACCGGCAATCTGGGGTATCGCACGAAAAATGGCGACCCGATCGCCTTCGTTATCTGGTTACGCTTGCAAGCCACTGCGCTTCTCGCGGGAACAGCGCTCTTCATCGGTATTGCAGTTGGCATAGCATTGGGGGTATTCACCGCCTTGCGACAGTACTCACTGTGGGACTATATACTCAGCGGACTCTCGTTTGTAGGGGTTTCTATGCCCGCGTTTATTCTGGGCATCTTTGGCCTATACATCTTTTCCATACAAATTCCGCTTTTTCCGGCGGGGGGAATGAGCACCGTTGGTCAGGCGCCTTCTTGGGAGGACACGCTCTATCATCTGGCGTTGCCCGCGCTGTTGCTCAGTCTCGGCTATATTGCCGTTTTTATGCGACAAACACGCTTTAGCATGCTCGAAGTCCTGCACCAAGATTATGTTCGCACAGCGCGCGCCAAAGGGCTGCACGAATCGCGAGTTATCAACGTGCATACATTACGCAATGCTCTGCTGCCCGTAGTCACAACTGTTGGTTTAAACTTGCCTAGCCTCTTTGTTGGCACGGTGTTTATGGAAACAATTTTTTCCTGGCCGGGTATGGGCACCTTGTATCTTGACGCAGTGCAATCACGCGATTTTCCATTAATTATGGGACTGAATCTGGTGACTGCCACAATGGTCTTGCTGATTAACTTGATGACTGATATCGCGTACGCATTTGTAGATCCACGTATTCATTACACATGATTGTATGGGGATATCCTGTATGAACCCTGTTGCAAAAAAAGCATCTAGCGAATCAGTTGGGGAGCGCGCCTTCCGTCGCTTTCGGCGTCATCGCGCCGCAATGTGCTCCATCAGCCTATTATTGATCATCGTGATCCTGGCCGTGGGCGCACCACTCTTCCAAAAATATCCTCCTGATCAGATCCAACTGAGTCAGTCTAACAAGCCACCCTCCGCAGAGCACATTCTTGGTACCGATCGGCTAGGTCGCGATATCTGGAGTCGCCTGATCAATGGTGGTCAGGTATCCCTGTCCATTGGCATCTTTTCGGCGCTCCTCTCACTCGTGCTGGGCGTTATCGTGGGGGCTTTGTCCGGTTTTTATGGCGGCTGGATTGATATTGTTCTGCAACGTCTTACAGATATGTTTATGACTTTTCCCAGTATCGTCTTGATGATGACCGCCGCTCTGTTTGTAGGACCTGGCATTACCAACACAATTCTCATTATCGGTGCGGTCAGTTGGATGGGAGTAGCACGTCTCGTCCGTGCAGAGTTTCTATCCGCGCGCGAACGCGTCTATGTCGAAGCCGCACGTTGTATCGGGGTGCCAGACACCAGCATTATGTTCAAACATATCTTACCGAATGCTCTCACCCCGGCATTAGCACAGGTAGCCTTTGCAGTGGGCCTCGCGATTCTTACGGAAGCGGGATTGAGTTTTCTGGGGCTGGGTGTTCCATTACCCACCTCCAGCTGGGGAAATATGCTTGAGCCTGCCCGTGAACTGGAAATCCTGCGCGGCTCGCCGTGGTTGTGGATTCCTCCCGCCGTGATGATCTTGCTGACTGTCTTGTGTGTCAATTTCATCGGCGATGGTTTGCGCGATGCCTTAGATCCACGCACGCTTCTTTAGCCATCAACAAGACTATCTTCGTGAGGAATAATCCAATGTCTCTACCTACGTTTACAGGTACTATTCCGGCTCTTGTTACTCCTTTCACCCGCGACAACCGAGTGAACGTGACGGTTTTACAGGAATTGGTAGATTACTTGCTAGCCAGGCGCGTCCATGGTTTCTACCTCTGTGGCACGACTAGCGAAGGTGCGTTTATGACTGTCGAGGAACGCCAGTTGATCGTTGAGACTGTGGTCAAGCGTGTGAATGGTCGCGTTCCTGTATTTGTCCAGGTTGGAGCAGTCGCTGTAACCGATGCTATTCGACTGGCGCAGCACGCGCGCGCTTGTGGGGCTAGTGGCATCAGTAGCATCTTACCGCCTGTCCTCTATGATGAACGCGGTATCGTAGCATATTACACTGCCGTTGCCGAGGCTGTTCCCAATGTGCCATTCTTTCCGTACCTCTTTGATGGAAAACAAGATACCCTTGCCTTGATGCGTAATTTGTTGCACATTCCCAACCTGGTAGGTGCCAAGTACACCGGCCCGAATATGTACGAATTGGGTCACCTTGCCGCGCTGCGCAAGGAGGGTTGGACGATCTTCGCTGGGATGGATGAGCAACTGGTCTGCGCTTTGATGTTTGGCGCGCGCGCTAACATCGGCTCAACGGTAAACCTGATGCCCGGTGCCCACCGCGCTATCCACACCTCTTACTTGAATGGCGACGTGATGGGAGCACTGGCTCTCCAAAAACGTATCAATCGAGTTATTGACTGCTTACTCCATTTTGGTCTTGCCGGCTCGTTGAAAGTTGCACTTGGATTCCTTGGGTTTGATTGTGGTGAACCGCGTATACCCAACCTCCCCTTACCAGAGCATCGCCGTGAAGAACTGCGCGCGGCGCTTCAAGCCGCTGACTTTTTTGACCTCGCGGCAATGTGAAGAACTCGCCGATGACATGCCCTCCTGTTCTTGTCATAGATATTGGTGGCACCAAAATCGCTGCGGGCATTGCTTTTTCGGACGGCCGTATCGAACACCAGCAAACACGTCGGACGTTGGGAAGCGCAGGTAAAATTATTTTGCATCCTGGCAGAAGCAGGACATGCTGCCGCAGCGGAGGTCATCGCACGTGGCGCCTTCTTCCTTGGCATTGGGATTGCGTCTTTGTTGAATCTCCTCAACCCGGATATTGTTATCATCGGTGGTGGAGTGGCTCAAATTGGTACACGTTATCTGGAAGAGGTACGACGCGTGGCTTACGCGCGCGCACAAAGATCAGTGAAAGATACACCGATTGTACCAGCCCTGCTGGGAACGAATGCCAATCTGATTGGCGCCGCTGAGGTAGCCTGGCAGGCGATAGAGTCACGATGACGAACATTCATCCCATTTTGCAACGACTGCATGGCGGACTTATCGTTTCCTGTCAACCTGATGCTGACGACCGTGAACACGATCCGTTGAATTCGCCCGGCATTATGGCTGCCCTCGCGCGCGCGGCGGTGCTTGGCGGGGCTGTAGGTATTCGTGCTGATGGTCCTGCGGATATTGCAGCGATTCGTGCAGCAGTTATTGTGCCACTTATCGGAATCTACAAAGCCGAGATTCAGGGTTTCCCGGTGCGCATCACACCTACACTTGAGCATGCCATTCACGTTGCCAATGCCGGCGCAGATGTAATCGCGCTTGATGCCACTCAGCGTCCGCGTCCGGGAGGAATGGGCGTAGCAGAAATGATCGCCCAGGTCAAACGGCAAACCGGCAAACCGGTCTTCGCCGATGTGTCAACGTTTGAGGAAAGTGTGTTTGCAGCAAAAGCAGGTGCCGATGCAATCCTGACGACATTGGCGGGATACACCGACTATAGCCATTATTCACCTGATCCCGATTTTGAGTTGATCCAAAAACTGGCTGATCAACTGGATGTGCCTGTCATTGCTGAAGGAAGAATCACGACGCCAGCGCAAGCCGCACGCGCGCTTGAACTGGGTGCCTGGGCAGTCTGTGTGGGTAGTGCAATTATACTCCAGACGGGTTGAATTTGGACTTTGATTCTGCTATACTGGTCTCCGTATGCAAGCTTTCAACAGGACGGAGGCCAATCATGATCAAGATCGAATTCACGTCCGAAGAA
>DAOTYB010000088.1:0-6081 GCA_034435315.1 Anaerolineae bacterium
TTCTTCGGACGTGAATTCGATCTTGATCATGATTGGCCTCCGTCCTGTTGAAAGCTTGCATACGGAGACCAGTATAGCAGAATCAAAGTCCAAATTCAACCCGTCTGGAGTATAACCGACAGCGAAGCAATGCCAGTGGCTGAGTAGATACGTGATGATAGCAACAGGATCCAAGTATACCACCGATTTTGTTCTGGACAAAAATTTGTAACCCAGGGTTGTTGAGAAAATGACTCCTTTGCGCCAGCAGTATCTTCGCATCAAGAAACAGTATCCCGATACAATTGTGATGTTTCGGCTCGGTGATTTTTACGAAACGTTCGACGACGATGCCAAAATTGTGTCGAGCGTTTGCAACATCGTCCTCACCGCGCGCGAGATGGGCACCGGCAATCGCGTTCCCCTCGCTGGTGTGCCTTACCACGCCATCGAATCCTATCTCGCGAAACTGATTCACGCCGGTCACAAAGTCGCCATCGTCGAGCAGACAAGTGACGAACCCATCAAGGGCTTGATGGAACGTCAAGTGACGCGCGTCGTCACACCCGGCACCGTCGTCGAGCCGACACTCCTCGAAGAACGACGGAACAATTATCTGGCGGCGCTGGTGATTGACCGTACGCGCGCCGGCATTGCTTATGCCGACATCACCACCGGCACCTTTGCCGCCACCGAAATTGATGCGCGCGAGGCGCGGCAAGAATTGGAACGCTTGCAACCTGCCGAGGTGTTGGCGGATGCGCGAGAAATAGGAGATTGGAGATTGGAGATTAGCAATCTCCAATCTCCAATCTCCAATCTACAATTCCCTGACCTCGATACTGCGTGCCAGACGCTCCTTGAGCATTTTAAGGTGGCGACGCTGGACGGTTTTGGTTTGGGTGGTTTACCGCTTGCCACGCGCGCCGCGGGCGTCATCATCCGATACTTGCAAGATAATCAAAAAGCCGCGCTCGCGCAACTCACTACGCTGAAAACCTACTCGACGCGCGCGTTTATGACACTCGATCCAGCCACGCGGCGCAATCTAGAACTGGTGCAAACGATTCGTGGCGGCACAGTCAAAGGGTCTTTGCTCGGCGTCCTCGACGAGACGCGTACCGCGATGGGCGCGCGTTTGTTGCGCGAGTGGCTGATGCAACCACTTGTCGATGTGTCCGCGCTCGACGCGCGGCTCGATGGTGTGGAGATGTTCTATCGCGATACCGCGCGCCGCGAAGCCATCCGCGATCTCCTCAAACGCGTCGCCGACCTTGAACGCTTGACCAATCGCGTTGTTCAGGGCATTGCCACGCCGCGCGATGTCGTCGCGATTCGCGCGTCATTGCAAGTCGTGCCGAAGATTCAAGAACATCTTGACGAAGGACGAAAGACGAAAGACGAAGGCACACCATCCGTCGTTCGTCCTTTGTCTTTCGTCGCACTCGACGCGTGTCCCGATGTGGTCTCGCTCATCGCGCGCGCCATCGTTCCCGAGCCGCCCGCCAACTTGAGCAATGGGGGAGTCATCGCGCCCGGCTTTTCGAGCGAACTCGATAGCATCGCCAGCGCGTCGAAAAACGCCAAAGAGTGGGTCGCCAATCTTGAACGCAAAGAGCGCGAGCGCACCGGCATCAAATCGCTCAAAGTCGGCTATAACAAAGTGTTTGGCTATTACATCGAAGTCACCACGCCGAACTTGCCCCAGGTGCCGCCCGAGTACATTCGCAAGCAAACACTCGCTAACGCGGAACGCTTTATCACGCCCGAACTCAAAGAGTACGAATCGCTCATTCTCAACGCGGAAGAACGCCTCATCGAGTTGGAGACGTTGTTGTTCAAAGAGGTGTGCGCGCAAATTGCTGGCGCCGCGCCGCGTTTGCTTGCCACCGCGCGCGCGCTCGCCGAGATAGATGTGTACGCCGCGCTCGCCGAAGTCGCAGTGCGTTATCGCTACGTGCGACCGCAGTTGAACGATGGCGATACGATTCACATCGTCGCAGGGCGACATCCCGTCGTCGAACTCACTTTGCGCGACGAGCCGTTTGTGCCTAACGATGTGACGCTCTCACCGGACGAACTGATTCACATCATCACTGGACCGAATATGAGCGGCAAGTCCACCTTCCTGCGCCAAGTCGCGCTCATCGTGTTGATGGCGCAAATCGGTTCGTTCGTCCCTGCCGATGCGGCGACAATCGGGTTGGTAGATCGCATCTTTACGCGCATCGGCGCGCAAGACGAAATCAGTGCCGGGCAGTCCACGTTTATGGTGGAGATGGTCGAGACGGCGAACATTCTCACGCACGCGACGCGCAAATCGCTCATCATTCTCGACGAAATCGGACGCGGCACCAGCACGTACGACGGCATTGCCATCGCGCGCGCCATCGTCGAACACATCCATAATCATCCGCAGTTGCAAGCCAAGACCTTGTTTGCCACGCATTACCACGAACTCATCGCGCTCGAAGAGTATTTGCCGCGCGTGCGAAATTACAATGTGAGTGTGCTGGAACAGGGTGGGCGCGTCGTTTTTTTGCACAAGATCGCGCGCGGCGGCGCGGACAAATCGTACGGCATTCATGTCGCGCAACTGGCTGGAATTCCCAGAGCGGTCGTGCATCGTGCGGAAGAAGTATTGAAGGAATTGGAAGAACTGCAAGCGACGGGTCGGTTACATAAGGGGGTGGGCGTGCAGATGGCACTCTTTGCTCCCACCGATCCACTGCGCGACGAAATCGCGCAACTCGATGTGCTCTCGCTTTCGCCGCTCGAAGCACTGAACAAGTTGTACGAGTTGGTCGAGAAGGCGAAGAGAAAGTAGAGGAGAATCATTATGGGACTCAGAGAACAACTGGCTGAAGACCTCAAACTTGCAATGCGCGCCAGAGACGAAAATCGCCTCAACGCGATTCGCACTCTCAAAGCGGCAATCGCCAATTTTGAACTGGCACAACCGAAAGACAAACCGATCACCGAAGCGGATTTGCTCGGCGTCGTCGAAAAGCAGGTCAAGCAACGCCGCGAATCGATCGAACTGTACGAAAAAGGCCATCGGCTCGATCTGGTGGCGAAGGAAAAAGCCGAACTCGCGTTTCTGGAAGCATACCTTCCCAAACAACTCTCGCGCGATGAAATTCGAGCAGAAGTGCAAGCGATCATCGCCGCGCTTGGCACGAAAGAATTTCCCAGAGTGATGAAAGAAGCCGCCGCGAAAATGAAAGGACGCGCAGATGGCAAGATGGTCAACGAAGTGGTGCGCGAGTGGACAGGGTGATGCCCCTCCCACACCTCCTCGCGCAATGGCAAAGCGATGCGCGCCTTCGCCCATACATTGCCGCGTGGCGCGTCTTTCCCGCGCGTGACGCGCGCACCGCGCCGCTCCCCGCTGATGTGCATCCCGCGCTCGTCGAATGGCTCGGTGCGCGCGGCATCACCGCGCTCTACACGCATCAAGCGATGGCGTGGCAACTCGCGCGCGACGGCAAACACATCGTCGTCGTGACCGGCACCGCCAGCGGCAAGACCCTCTGCTACAATCTCCCCGTCCTCGATCGGCTATGGCGCGATGAACACGCGCGCGCGCTGTACCTCTTTCCCACCAAAGCCCTCGCGCAAGACCAGCGGGCAAATCTGGCACAAGACGCTGTACGGTTCGACCACCAATTTTCGATTACCGATTGCCGATTGCGCGCGCGTTCCGAATCGCCAATCGAAAATCGCAAATCGCAAATGGCGAGTCCTTCGTCGTTGGTCGCCACGTACGATGGCGATACGCCCCAGCACGCGCGCGCGGCGATTCGACGAACCGCGCGCATCATCATCACCAATCCCGATATGCTGCACGCCGGCATTTTGCCGCATCACACCTTGTGGGCGGAATTTTTCCGGCATTTGCGATTCGTCGTGATGGACGAGATGCACGCGTATCGCGGCGTGTTCGGTTCGCATGTCGCGAATGTGATGCGTCGCTTGAAACGCGTTGCCGCGTTCTATGGCGCCGTGCCGCAATTCATTCTCACCTCTGCGACCGTCGCCAATCCCACCGACCTTGCCGAGCAATTGATCGAAGAACCGGTGGCGCTCGTTGACGATGACGGCGCGCCAAAAGGCGAAAAACATTTTCTCATCTACAATCCGCCGCTCGTAGAGCGCGCGCTGGGGATTCGGCGCAGCGCGCTGCTGGAGAGTGTCACGCTCGCGCAATTGTTGTTGCAACACGATACGCAAACGATCGTCTTTGCGCGCGCGCGTCGCACCGTCGAGTTGATTTTGCGTTACCTCACGCGCGCGCTGTCCGACCGGACAGACAAGGTGCGCGGCTATCGCGGCGGCTATTTGCCGAACGAACGGCGTGCCATCGAGCGCGGTTTGCGCGAAGGTACAGTGCGCGCCGTCGTGGCGACGAACGCGCTCGAGTTGGGGATTGACATCGGCGGAATGGGCGCAGCGATTCTCGTCGGCTATCCCGGCACCATCGCCGCGACGATGCAACAAGCCGGGCGCGCGGGGCGCACGCGCGATGCCGCGCTCGCGGTGCTGGTCGCTGGCGCCGATCCGCTCGACCAGTTTCTGGCGCGCCATCCCGATTATTTCTTCGGACGTTCGCCCGAACACGCGCTCATCAATCCCGACAACCTCCTGATTCTGCTCGCGCATCTGCAATGCGCGGCGTTCGAGTTGCCGTTTCGCATCGGTGAGAATTTTGGACGCGTGGACGCCGCACGCGTGAGCGAGTTTCTGGAATTTTTGCAATCGCAAAACGTGCTGCATCGCGGCGGCGAAAAATATTTCTGGATGGCGGATCGCTATCCCGCAAACAACATCGCGTTACGCAGCGCGTCCGCCGAAGTGGTGGTGCTGCAAGCCGAGGGCGAAACGATCGGCACAGTAGATCGCGCCAGCGCGTTGTGGATGGCACATCCGCAGGCGATTTACCTGCACGAGGGACAGTCGTTCATCGTGGACGAACTCGATCTCGCGCACAATCTCGCGCGCTTGCGCGCAACCGACGCCGACTATTACACCGAGCCGCGTCGCGAGACGACGGTGCGCCTCATCGAAACGCTCGCGCGCGCCGAGGCGCGCGGCGCTATCAAAGCGTACGGCGAAATCGCGGTGACGACGCAGGTCATCGGTTTCAAAAAACTCAAATGGTTCACGCACGAAAATCTGGGCGAAGAACCGCTCGCGCTTCCACCCACTGAATTGCAAACGACCGGCTACTGGCTCGTGCTGCACGATGCCACCGTCGCGCGTTTGCGTGACGAAGGACTGTGGACGAACGCGCCCAACGATTACGGACCCGATTGGGAGGCGATTCGTGAACGCGTGCGCGCACGCGACCAGTATCGTTGTCAGGGTTGCGGCGCGCTGGAGAACGGACGCCCGCATCACGTCCATCACAAAATTCCCTTCCGCGCGTTTCCAACGAGCCAACAAGCCAATGAACTAACGAACCTTGTGACACTTTGTCCCGCGTGTCATCGCCGCGCGGAACTGGCGGTGCGGATTCGGAGTGGGCTTGCCGGCGTCGCGCACGCGCTCGGGCATCTGGCGCCGCTCTTTCTGATGTGCGATGCGCGCGATCTGGGCGTACATTCCGATTCCGCTTCACCACTCGCTGAAGGTAAACCCGTGATTGTGATTTACGATCAGATTCCCGCAGGCATTGGTTTCAGCGAGCGACTGTTTGAACTGCACGACGAGTTGCTCGCGCGCGCGCTGGAACTGGTATCATCGTGCGAATGTGAGGATGGGTGTCCTTCGTGCGTGGGTCCCGGCGGCGAACAGGGCTATGGCGGCAAGCGCGCGGCGCGCGCGTTGTTGGAGGTGTTGGGGGAAGGGAACGTTAGTGGTTAGTGGGCAGTGGTTAGTGGTTAGAGAGCATTCGGTAATTCACCCGATGGTGCTCACAGCGAGAACCCGCCTGCGCGAACCAGCCAGTTCGGGGCGCTGGTAACGGTACGCCACCAAGGCGACGCCCAGCATCACACTGTAGACCAAAGCCGTGTGTTGGTACGCGGCAATCAACCCACGCCATCGCCCACTCTCCAACCCAAAATAGCGTTTTGCCCAAGCAAAGTGGCGCTCAATGAT
>DAOTYB010000089.1:0-3508 GCA_034435315.1 Anaerolineae bacterium
CAACAGGATAATTACTCAACCGTGTTGGGGCGCGCCCCAACACGGTTGAGTAATTATCCTGTTGGGGTGAATCTTTCACCTCAAAAAACTTTTGCATGGTTACCTGGATGGGTTGGTATGAGTAACTCGAAATCGCGTGAACCTGATTTTATTCGTGAAATTGTAATGGAGGAATTAAAGCAAGGTAAATGGGGCGGCAAGGTGGTGACGCGCTTTCCGCCCGAACCCAACGGCTATTTGCACATCGGTCACGCCAAAGCGATTTGCCTGGACTTTGGACTGGCGGCGGAATTCGGGGGTCGGTGTCATCTCCGCTTTGATGATACCAACCCCACCAAAGAAGAAGCCCACTATGTACAAGCCATCCAGGAAGATGTGCGCTGGTTGGGTTTTGATTGGGGCGAGCATCTCTACTTTGCCTCCGATTACTTTGAACAACTGTACCAGTGGGCAGTCGAACTCATCAAGCAGGGCAAAGCGTACGTGGATGATCTTTCGCCCGACGAGATTCGCGAATATCGCGGCACACTCACCGAACCGGGCAGGGAAAGCCCCTATCGCAATCGTTCCGTCGAAGAAAATCTCGATTTGTTCGCGCGGATGCGCGCCGGCGAGTTTCCCGACGGCGCGAAAACACTCCGCGCGAAGATTGATATGGCATCGCCCAATCTGAACCTGCGTGATCCGGTGATGTATCGTATTCGCCACGCCACACACCATCGCACCGGTGACAAGTGGTGCATCTATCCGATGTATGATTGGGCACACGGTCAGTCGGATTCGATTGAAGGCATCACCCACTCGCTTTGTACGATGGAGTATGAGGACCATCGCCCGCTGTATGATTGGTTCATCGAACAGTTGGGGATTCACCACCCGCGCCAGATCGAATTCGCCCGTTTGAATCTCAGTCACACGGTGATGAGTAAACGCAAGTTGTTACAACTGGTCGAAGAAGGCATCGTGGCGGGCTGGGACGATCCGCGGATGCCGACGCTGGCAGGTCTGCGGCGACGCGGCTACACCCCCGAGGCGATTCGCGAGTTTTGCGCGCGCGTCGGCGTGGGCAAAACTCAAAATGTTATCGAAGTAGCACTTTTGGAACACTGCTTGCGGGAGGATTTGAACAAGCGCGCGCCGCGCGCGATGGCTGTGTTACGCCCGCTCAAAGTGGTGATCGAAAATTATCCTGAAGGCAAAGTCGAAGAACTGGAAGCACTCAACAATCCCGAAGACCCCACAATGGGCACGCGCACCGTGCCCTTTGCGCGCGAACTGTGGATCGAACAAGACGATTTTCGCCTGGACCCACCCAAAAACTATTTTCGTCTGGCGCCTGGCGCAGAAGTACGCTTGCGGTGGGCATACCTTATCAAATGTGTTGGCGTCGTCACCAACGAACGCGGCGAGGTCACCGAGGTGCGTTGCACATACGACCCAGCCACGCTTGGCGCCAACCCCACCGATCGCAAGGTCAAGGGGACGATTCACTGGGTCTCCGTTGCACACGCGCATCCCGCTGAGGTGCGCCTGTACGACCATCTGTTTCTGGTTCCCAGGCCGGACGAAGATGAAAATTGGAAAGCACACATCAATCCACATTCGTTAGAACGTTTGACGAATTGCTATGTCGAACCCGCGCTGGCAAATGCTCCTGTGGGCAGTCGCTATCAATTCGAACGGCTGGGCTATTTTGCGGTGGACCCTGACACGCGCCCCGGGGCATTGGTCTTTAATCGCACGGTGACTTTGCGTGACACGTGGGCGAAGATGGAAAAGAAAATGACAAAGGACGAAAGTATGGATGAAGGGAGGTAAACACGCTGGATTCGCTGGAACTGGCTCATTTTGTTCTTGATCTCATTGCCGACAAACAAGGTGCGGACATTCTGTTGCTGGACACGCGCCCGGTCACTTTTATTGCCGATTATTTCATCATCGCGACGGCATTCAACGAGCGACAGATGCAAGCCATCACCGACGAAATCCAAAAGCAACTCAAACAGCGTGCCATCTTACCATTGGGCGTCGAGGGGACACCCGAAGCCGGCTGGATTTTGCTGGATTACAACGGCGTGGTGGTGCATCTGTTCAGTACGGCGATGCGCGATTACTATCGGCTAGAACTGGTGTGGGCGCGCGCACCGGTCGTCGTGCGAATACAGTGAGACCCTGTCCAGCCACATAAAAACGACGCGGTAGGTACCGCGTCGTTTTTATGTGAGCGATAGAGATGATGTTACTCGTTGATCCAGCGATCTATCTCGCGCGTGTAGGTGCACAATTCGTCATGAGTAAACCACAGCGCGATTTCTGCGCGCGCGGTTTCTGGCGAATCGGACGCGTGAATCAGATTGCGCAATCCCATCAGCGCGTAATCGCCGCGCAGCGTCCCCGGCGCGGCTTCCCACGGGCGCGTCGCGCCGACCATCGTGCGCACCACGTTGATCGCCTCGTGCCCTTCGAGCACCATCACCACCACCGGACTGGCGCTGATGTAATTCACCAGTCCCTCATAAAAGAACTTGCCTTGATGAACGGCATAATGTTTTTCTGCTAGCGCGCGGCTGACCTGCATCATCTTGAGCGCCACGATCTTCAAGCCGCGCTCTTCAAAGCGCGCCAGAATCTTACCTACCAGACCGCGTTGTACTCCGTCGGGTTTGACAATGACGAGTGTTTGTTGCAACGATTCCTCCCTTTGTTCGATGAAGACTTGGGCGGGTGGTTGAACCACCCGCCCCACAGTTACCTCTATCGTGAAGATGATCGCTCGAGTACCAGGCGATACTCGGCGAGTGCCTCTGCCAGGCGATCCGCGCGTGTGTAGGCATCGCCTAGAATGCGATGCACTTCGAGCGGAACGCCGGGACGCTGAGCCAGCACTTGCAAATCGGCAATCACTTGATTGACGAGACGCGGGGCTTTTTGGACAACGAGGTCGTATTCGCGCAACGCTTCGGCGATTTGATTCGCGTCGCGATACGCGCGCGCCAGAATCAAGTGCGATTCGCCGCGCAGTGCGGATTTGCGTTTTCGCGCTGGCACGCGCGGTTCACTCGGCGGGCGCGTTGGTCTGGCTTCAGCCGGGGGCAACTGCGCTGGCGTGACCGGGCGCGCCAGCATTTCTTCGCGCGCAGGTTCAGTCGGTTGTGCAGGTTGCGCGATCCACGGCGGCACTTCCTCGGCGCGCGCGGGTTCAGTCGGTTGTGCCGGTTGCGCTACCCACGGCGGCACTTCCTCGGCGCGCGCAGGTTCAGTCGGTTGCGCAGGTTGCGCGATCCACGGCGGCAATTCCTCAGCGCGCGCAGGTTCAGTCGGTTGCGCAGGTTGTGCGAGCCACGACGGCAATTCCTCGGCGCGCGCAGGTTCAGTCGGTTGCACAGGTTGCGCAAGCCACGGTGGCAGTTCCTCGGCGCGCGCAGGTTCAGTCGGTTGCACAGGTTGCGCAAGCCACGGTGGCAGTTCCTCGGCGCGCGCAGGTTCAGTCGGTTGCACAGGTTGCGCA
>DAOTYB010000090.1:0-7514 GCA_034435315.1 Anaerolineae bacterium
TTCCGAGAGAAAACAAAAACGCCCGCAAGGGCATTGCGACCCACGCTCGATGCACAGCGTTGCGGTGCTGGCACTATGCGAGAGAAAACAAAAACGCCCGCAAGGGCATTGCGACCGCTATGCCAATGTTTTTCACAGTTTACTCCTTTGCTTTTTGAGAGAAAACAAAAACGCCCGCAAGGGCATTGCGACTCTATCCAAAGATGGACGGGGACGCCATCCAAATCCTGCGAGAGAGAAAACAAAAACGCCCGCAAGGGCATTGCGACCAGTTAGAGGCGGCGGGGTATGAGTTGCGGGTTCAAGTGAGAGAGAAAACAAAAACGCCCGCAAGGGCATTGCGACTCGGTGAACTGCGAGACACCAACCTCCTCTTTGTTGTCAAAGAGAGAAAACAAAAACGCCCGCAAGGGCATTGCGACTCTAGTAAGATATTTTGCATTACGTCTCTCCCATAGAGCAGAGAAAACAAAAACGCCCGCAAGGGCATTGTGACTATTCCTTGTCTGTCGGCGGCCCACAATCTACAAATCACGAGAGAAAACAAAAACGCCCGCAAGGGCATTGCGACTTTGGATACCACCAGACCTTTTCGGCATTGTTTAACCATCCGAGAGAAAACAAAAACGCCCGCAAGGGCATTGCGACCAATATGGAAACGCCGCCATCAGTTGCGGCCAGCACTTGTGAGAGAAAACAAAAACGCCTGCAAGGGCATTGCAGGCGACGACCGTTGGCGGCAGACGGCTGACAGCGGGAGGTAGTAGGCAGGTGGCGGGAGGTTGGCGGCGCGCCTTTATTTTCGCATGGTCGGATCACCAGATAGCGCGCTAAGTATCGTTGGGGCACCCCTCCGATACGCTTGACGATTCAACCAACGCGAAGAACAAGTGATTCGTCTTCGCGTCTTTTGTGACAGGATGGACGAGCGAGGATAAAATGGTTCCTGGGTTGATGCTGAATACTTCGTACGAACCGTTGCATGGGATTGATCATCGTCGCGCGCTCACGTTGTGGGCAAGCGAGAAAGCAGAGTTGATCGAACGCGCGCGCGATGGGCGCGAGTTGCGTTCCCCTTCGACGCGCCTGCCGATGCCGTCGGTGATTCGTCTGCGGCGCTATATCAACGTACCGCAGCGCGGCGCGACGTGGTCGAAGCAGAACGTCGTTGCGCGCGACAAGATGGCCTGCGTCTACTGTGGCGCGCCGTTGACGAGCAAGACCGCGACGATTGATCACGTCTTGCCGCAGTGGTATTGCAAACAGATGCCGTGAAAAATGCGCGCCGATGTTGGGTGTGTTGCAGTGTCGGCGCGCGTCGCGCGTTGAATTTGACACGCGCCAAGAGGTATGGTATAGTGCGAATCGTTCGAGGGGGCGTGGTGTAGCGGCCTAACATGCAGCCCTGTCAAGGCTGAGATCGCGGGTTCGAATCCCGTCGCTCCCGCAGCGGCAACTTGCCATAATCCGCAAGTTGCCGTTTTCTTTTCGCAGGAAGGGCGGTAACTGCTCCGGCGGCAAGTCCTTGATCATTCCCTCCTTGATCGCTTGATGCACCGACACGTAATAACTCGGTCGCAACATGATCGCGCACAGATGATCATCACACACCCACACACGTTGCAAAATCAAATTCAGCAAACGTTGCCGCCCCTCGGCATCCGCTTCTTTCCACCGCGTCGGAAACTCTTGCAACGTGCGATGCGCTTCAATCAATTTATCCTGCGGAATCGGTTGCAGGCGCGCCAACTCGGCTTTTAACTGCTCGCGCTTTTCAACGTACTCCTCCTGCTTCAAGTACCCCATATCCCAGCGAAAGTCCAACCGCTCGATGATCGCTTGGATTTCTTTGATCCGCTCCTCCAGGCGCTCCTGCCCCAACAATTCCCCCAGCGCATTCACCGCCGATTGCTCCCACTCCTTGGGTAATTCCATACAACTCAAAAAGCCAGCCACCTGCTCTTCGATGTGATCCGCATTCACCATCGCTTGCGGACAGCCATTCGACCAATCCACGATCCCCGCACACCGATAGTAGCGTTGCCCCAAAGGATTCTTCTGGGCGCGCATCTTGGAATTGCAATGCCCGCAATACAGCAAGCCCGAAAGAGGGTAGGTGAGGATGTTGCGAACTGGGGTGCGCCGCCCGTGTGCCAATTGGCGCACCGCTTGGCAACGGTCAAAAATGTCTTGAGGCACAATGGCGGGGTGTTGTCCCTGGAACCATTGCACCGGGACCGATTTATCGCGTCGCCCGTTCGGTTGTTTCTTGTACGCGTGATAGCGAATCAATCCCAGATAGGTTCGATTCTGCAGCATTGCGCGCACCATCTCGCGATTGAAGGGCAGACCGGTTTTGGGTGGGGTGTCGTGTGCGGTTGACTCACCTCCCAAAAAGAATCGCCTTCTCCCGTGCGCCAAGAGAGAAGGCGATTCCGCTTCGTTGAAAAACGAAGGAATCATTCACGCTGGTTTTGCATCCAGCGGCAACTTGTTCTATCCACCTAAGCGTGATAGAATAAGCCCAGCCCTCTCCGTGCTCAACCACGGTGGTGGGTCAGCAACCAGGTGATGTTGGCGCATCGCCTGGTTGCGAACTTTTGTTCTACGACTTGATTATACAGGATAATTCGCGGCGTGTCAAGTGCGATTTTGCGTGCAATTTTGCGTTTGCGCGGGTTCGATGTTCGATACGCGCCGCGCGCAATTTCAGATGTGGGAGAAGATAGTGGAGCAAAGAGGAATGCTGGATGGATTGGTTTGGTGCCAAGTCCACGTCTGTCCGATGATTCGAATTGGGGACAATTACGAGTGTGTGGTGGAACGCATGTATACCCACCTTGGCGGCAAGCGCGTGAAGGACATCGTTCCGAGCAGCGGCAGGTCGCCGCTGACCCTAGTGTTTGAAGATGGACACACCTTGCCGCTGCTGTGTCCTGATTGTGGCGGCGCGTTGCACGTTGCGCCCGAGGACGAAGAGGAGGTGTTGGATCAAGTCGCTGGTCTATACCTCGTTGGCGTTGCTTACCTCAAGCAAGGCGAAGACGAACCCGACGCGCCCGAGATGCTCGCGCTCGCGTTTGGACTCGATCCTGACGTTGACCCCAACGACGCCAACGCGGTGGAAGAGGAACTCTTGTTGCCCCTCGACAGTGCGCGGCGCTTGACTTGCCCCGACGAAAGCAGAACCAATCCCTCCAGTGGCGCGAAGAAAAAAGGCAGAGGATAGTCCTCTGCCTCAATTTTTCCCGCGTTTCTTGTGCGTCTGCTTGTGCGGTGCGATGAGTTCCATTTTCTCGCCGTGCCGCGCGATGATTTGTCGCCGCAACTGTTCGCGGCTATGCCTTCTACGTCGCCTCTCCGCGCGCCAATCGCCCAATCGCGACTTGTTGCGCTTGAAGCCACGTTTCTTTGTCAACGCTCGGTGGCACATCGGCGCTGCGCGTGAATGTTCCGCGAGCAACCAGCGAGGCGAAGAACGCCTGAAAACGTTCATCCAATTCTTGCAGGGTGAAGCTAAAGCCACGCGCGTTTTGTTCATCGGCAAGTTGCTGCTCGAATTGTTGCACCGCGGCAGGCACTCGGTCGGCGGGTTCGAGGACGATGCCGTAGCCATACATTGGATTCGTCAACAGAGTGCGGACATCGCGCGCCGTCCATCCGCGCGGGGGTGCTGCGTGCGCGTGGGAAGAGAATCGTTTGAGGGTGCGGCGACGTTTGGGTTTGGGCATTATCGCTCCTGACTTTGTTCTATACGGACATAAGACCGGCGACGAATGGCCAAGGCATCCTTCGTCTTTCGTCACCAAGTATAACACCGTCTTCCTAGTCGGTCAAACATCAGACACACCGCGTGACCGTTCACTGGTTGGTGAAATTGCCCAAATCGCGTAGAATCGGGTATCTCATTCAGGAGTTGCCCGATGCATTTGAGCGTGCGTTTGCCTAAAGTCGAACCGTTGCACATTGAACCACCGACACACTGTCCTTTGCCCGATCCCAAAAACCCGAAGAAGAAATGCAACGGCACCCATTTCAAAGCGCACTAATGGAATTGTTGCAAACCGATCCGCGATACGCGGCACCACCAAGTCACCGCGCAGCGCTATCGGTGTCTGAAGTGCAATCGCACGTTGCGTGTTTATCCGACTGGGGTCTCCCGCGATCAGCAATCGGATACGCTGAAAGGTTTGAGTGTCCTCCTCTATATCTTGGGACTGAGTTATCAAGGCGTCGCGGACTTGCTGGAGGCCCTGCAGCATCCGCTTGCCAAGAGTACGGTCTACAAAAATGTGCAAGCGGCGGGGGAGCAGGCGATTCGGTTGCGCGAGCAATGGTTGAAACAGCAGGCGGGCAAGGTCAAAGTGGTCGGCGTGGATTTTACGCACGTCCAATGTCAAGGACAGGATCGGATTGTTGCGGTCGCCACGGCGGTGCTCACGGGCCAATCCCTCACGTTCGAGTTGCTCGACAGCGAAAGTGCGTTTCACGCTGAACGCTGGATTCGGGGGATTGCCAAGATGCTAGGAGCGGAAGTCTTGGTCACTGACGATGCCGATGGACTCAAGAACGTCGCCGAGGCGCTCGGGCTCGACCAGCAGATTTGTCGCGCCCATGTGAATCGCAATGTTGCAGATCTGATTGCCGCGCTGGGCACGCAAGCACTCGAGCATCCCCATCCCGTACCTTGGGAACTGCAAGCCCAAGGGGTCACGGTAGATCAATTTCTCGAAGACTTGAGTACGGTGGAGCACATCATTTGCGGTGTATCCTCGAATGGACAGCAGCAATTGGAGCAATTGGCGACTCGTTATCAATATGCGCCCCCACCGACTCAGGGGCATAAAGCCACGATGTGGTATCGGTTTCGGCGGCTTCTGTTGGATTGGGCGGAGCACTGGGGGCGGTTATCGTTGTATCAACGTTGGCGCGGGGAGCGGGGTGAACGCTTGGATGGGACGAACAATGTAACGGAACAAGTGATTGGGCAATGTGTCAAAGAACGGTATCGGACGATGCGGGGTTACAAGCGCGATGCCTCCATTGTGAACGTGAGTAGTTTGATTGGCTGGATTCGCGCGCAAGGATGTGGCTACGATCTAAGCCCGCTCATCGCCAATTGAGGTTACCTTTGGATTCGGAAGATCTAATGTCGTTTCCCCAAACTTCGAACGGTCACGGGAATTTGTAACTGTTCAAAGTTTGGTGAAACACTAAATGGTGGATTGAATGATTACAATCAGCTTCGTCCTTGCCCTCAAAGTGGGGCAAGGACTCCATTGCCACTACGTGGAAGTCGTTCAGTGCCTTCACCAAACTCCGAACGGTCACAAACAACCTTTCATTAGGTCGCACACTTTCTAAACATGAGCAAAGACAGCCCGATTCCGGTCGGGCTGTTTGTTTTTCAAATCAGAATGCACAGTATGATCAATATGATTCTACTCTCGGTTCGGACAGTCCCATGCAACCCATCGAATGCTACTTGATCAAACCAAAATCGGCTTCGTAGATAATCACTTGAGAAAATGACATTGCTGGTTTAACCTGTTGCACCGATATCAAATCAAAGAACCTACGGCGTTCCTGTTCGGACATTGAATCAATACCATAGACAAAGACTTTGCCGCCGACATGTTGGTGCTGTTCGATGTGTGCACTTACGACTCGCTTTATCTCTACATTATTTCCCCCGGAGCCATAATCGAGTAAACCGGTTGAGACAATGTCTCTACCAGTAAAATAGGCAATGTAGAAATCAAGTGGATGCCCGGGCGATATGAATAACGCACTCGGTTGAGTGTGCTTTAGTGATTCGGCAATCGAAAGCCAGACATTGGAGCGTGCATTACTCTGAGGTAGAAACTGTGTAGTCAAGTTGATACTAACGCTTAGAAGAACGAAGAGGGTAACGGCAATTATTCCTAAACGATAGTAAGGCAATGCGACACACTTCAGATGGCCCAGAACAATCGCAACTATTCCCCACCATGCAAGGAGAGGAATAATCCAGTATTTGATGTATCCGGGATCCCAAAGCCAAATGAATACAAAATGAACAATCCACTGCGCTAACAGTTGCCAAACCCAGCCGCGACTCGGCAAAAAAGAGATTCGCATCCGTGCCAAAGCAATAATGGGTACAGCCATAAAGGCAAGAATTGCACCATAAAAACCAAGCAACATCAAGCGTGCGTTCGTAGTAGCATTGTCCCAATATCTTTGGAGAGACCCTACCGCCCACGGATAGTTAATCTGCGATTTGGCAAAACCCAAAATTGCACGCTGCGCGTCACGAAGCGGATCAATCAAGTATTCGGGATGTCCTTGAAAACTAAACGACTTCCAGTAATCTGGATTCGTCAGATCCGCCGGCGAAACGAGAAGCACGAATCCCAACACCATAACTATCCCGATTGGAATTGCAAACGTTGCGCTGAACTGGACAAGCCTACTAATCCTTGATCGCACCTCCCCAGTGACCGAAAACATGATCGTTAGACTAAAGACAAAAATGGTTAGCATCGCAGTCAAGTTGTACAACGCCGCCAATGCAAGTGTGATCGCGATGAGCACTCGATAAAGATTTTGCCGGGATGAATTGCGAAACCAGACCAAAATGAAAAACGCCAAACAGATTAACGCGATCATATTGATGCTCTGATCAAGATGCGTGCTATACGTCCAATACGCAGCGGAGGTTGCAAACCCGGCACTGTTGATTATTGCGATCCACTTATCACCCGATAGTTTGTAGCAAGCCAAAACAAAAAAAAGCACACCCATCGCGCCGACTAACGCCCGTAATACCAAAATTGGCACGATCACATTTTCCTTCCATCCCAATAATTGCCACAATTGCGCAAATACAACAGAGGTAGGCCACTCGAAAAGATAGCGTGGATTGACGGGCAATCTTTCTGGAGAGCTAGCTACTTGATCTCTCGACTCGGGCTGATAGGATTGTCCACCTTCAGGATGATAAAACACTTTGCCAGTTACTGCCCGCTCGATAACCATCGCATACTGGAGGTCGTCACCGGAGTACCACGCTTGCATTCCGATTAGATACAATAAGAGCACTAGAAAGGATATACCTATACCAATATGGGCTGGCGTGATCCGGAAATTTCCAAATAAGGACATAATCAATCAAGTTTCGCACAAAATCAAAAGGACTATGAGGAATTATTGATCAACGCTGTGTAGAGCGTCTCAGGCAAGCGCAAATAGTGCAAGACTTGCTTGTGCAGTTCTGACAGCGCAGTGATGTGCCACGTGGTCTGGCGATCGACCACCACGCGTGTTAACGTATTTGCGCGCGGGCAAACGCTTGCAGAATCCGTTTGCCTGTCGGACGATCCGTCTCCCGTGTGGCTTGACCTGCATACAAACCCGTCAGCCGCTTGCCCGCCTGACGCAAGCCCTGCCGCACCTGGCTTTCTATCAACGTCAACAGACGCAGCCCCAAGGTCAATAACCGCGTCAGTCCTTTGATCTGGTCATCTTTCCAC
>DAOTYB010000091.1:0-15525 GCA_034435315.1 Anaerolineae bacterium
GCTTGCAAATCGCCTTTCAAATCCCCCAGTTCGATGAGGTGTGGAATCTTGTGCTGGCGCGCCAGTTCCAATTCATCGCGCGCCTCGCGCAATTCCGGCGGAATCCACTGCAAGCCCAGTCTCTCGTACACCTCTTCTTCGGTCGGCGTAAAAATTTCGCGTTCGCCTTTGAGCGTTTTGAAACCCCACTCGCTCAACGACAGACCTTGCTCCAGCGCGATCTGACGCAGCGCGATGTTGTGTTCCTTGCTGCCGGTAAAATATTGCAGCGCGCTCCCCCAGTGTTTCGGTTCGAGCACGCGCAAATCTACTTGCAAGCCGTTGTGCGCAACGATGCTCGCTTTGGTGCTTCCTTTCGCGTTGATGTCGCGCACAACGGGTAACGCGACGAACGCGTCAATGACTTGTTGCGGCGCGTCCGATGCGACGAGAATATCGAGATCGCCGATGGTCGGTTTCATCCGACGGAGCGAGCCAGCGGGCGCGATGTTGTGAATCGCGTTACCGCACGCGGCGCGCAATGCGGCAACGATTTCTTGCGCGAACGGGTACGCGACACCGAGCAAGATGCGCGTTTGCGATTTTTTGCGGCGTTGCGCTTCGATGCCAGCCAGAATTTTTTCTTCCGATTTCGCGCCAAAGCCCTTGAGTGCGCGCAACTTGCCGGCGCGCGCCGCGGCTTCGAGTTTTGCGATGTCGGTGATGTTCAACTCTTGCCACAGGCGCGCGACCGTTTTGGGTCCCACATCGGGAATCGTCAAGAGTTCAAAGATACCTTCGGGGATGCCTTTCGAGATTTTATCATAGTATTTGAGTCGTCCCGTGCGAAAAATCTCATCAATCTTTTCCGAGATTTCTTTGCCGATGCCGGGAATCGTCTGCAAATTTTTGGGATCGCCCTGCCAGAGGTCGCGCAGGTCGCGTCCCAGATGTTCGATTGCGTCTGCCGCGCGACGATACGCCATAATCTTGAAGCGCAAGTTTTTGGCATCCGCTGGCGTCACGCCCGGCTCGCCTCGAATATCCAACACATCCGCGATGCGATAGAGCAACGCGGCAATGTCTTGATTCGTCCATTTGGGTTCCGGCATCGCGTCCTCCGTTGATAGACGATGTGACTGTTGAAAGTATAAAGCAGATACCTGTCTGTGTCAACGCTAAAATCTAAAATGCACTCATGGGAGGAGGGTGCACTTCAGTTTGGGGGCAAGTTTCTCAGCCCACCTTTTGCACTTGTGCAAACGCATAGCCCCACCCCCTGCCCCCTCCCCATTGCGCCAAGCGCAATGGGGAGGGGGAGTCAAAGGACGGGGTGGTGGCGGGCGGCGAAGCCGCCCGCCACCACCCCGTCATCCCCCTTCACTCCCCGCGTCGCGGAGAGCGAAAGGGCAGGAGGATGAGAGGGGATTACTCAAGAGCACGGCGGCGAAATTTATGGCTCAAGCGGATTTGCCCTCCAACTAAAATGCACTCACGGAAGATGGTTTTGACAAATCGTCCGTGCTGAAATTATAATCGTGATGTGAAACTAGAACCTCACACGAGGGAGGAAATGTGTTACTCGAAACACTGATTGTGGGTCCGCTGGGTGTGAATTGTTACATCGTCGGCGACGAAGAGACGCGCGAAGCACTGGTGATTGATCCAGGCGGCAACGCGCGCGACATTCTCGATACACTGCGCCGCGAACAACTCAAGTTGGTGGCGATTGTTGCAACGCACGCGCATTTCGATCATCTCTTTGCGCTGAGCGAGTTGCGCGCGGCGACGCGCGCGCCGTTCCTGCTGCACGCGGACGAAGCGCCCGTCCTGGCAAATGCGAGTATCGGCGCGCGCTTGTTCGGCTTTGTGTTCGGGCAGCCCGCGCCCGCCGATCGGTTGTTGCGCGAAGGTGACGAAGTACGCGTGGGTTCACTCGCCTTTCAGGTGATACATACGCCGGGGCATAGTCCGGGGGGAATGTGTTTGTTGCGCGATCGCGTGGTGTTTGTCGGCGATACGTTATTCCAGAGTGGCATCGGGCGCACCGATTTGCCCGGTGGCGATTACGGAACACTGATGCGTTCGATTCGCGACAAGTTGCTGACGTTACCCGACGATACGATGGTCTATCCCGGTCACGGCGACGCGACGACAATTGGCGAGGAAAAGCGCAGCAATCCCTTTTTGCAACCGTTACGTACGGGCGAGTGGTACGTGTAAGGTAAACAGCACAGGCTCTAGCCTGTGCTGTTTTTTAGTATCATCTATGTCATTATGTTTATATCAGTATGTTCATTCTTGACTAAACAAATCAATCATGATAATATAAGATTGAAAGGAGTTAAAGACTATGGACAAGGATGGTAGTGGTAATCTTGATCCAGAGGCACTACAGTTCATCGAGGATGTGGGGTTGTTGTTGGAACGCAGTGGGCATCCCCGTATGGCGGGGCGCATCCTCGGCTGGTTGTTGATTTGTGAACCACCGCATCAGTCCATTGACGAGTTGGCGGAGGTTCTGGACGCTAGCAAAGCCTCTATCAGCACCATGACGCGCTTGCTGATTCAAATGGGCTTGCTGGAACGGGTGGGCTTGCCGGGTGAACGCCGCGATTATTTTCGCATCAAACCGGGCGCATGGTCGGAACTGATGCGCGAGATGATGGAGGAAATCGTCATGGCGCGGCAATTGGCAGAGCGCGGTCTGGCACTTTTGAACGGCAAGCCCGCGGAACTCAAACAACGTTTAAAAGAAGCGCGCGCGATGTATGCGTTCTTTGAGGAAGAATACCCTGCCTTGCTGGAACGCTGGGAGCGCGAGTGGAAAAAAGCCAATCGCTAGAGCAGACCAATGATTTTCAGAAATTTGTTGCGGCGTAAAACGCGCACGCTGTTGACGGTCATCGGTATCGGTATCGGCGTTGCAGCAGTCGTCGCGCTCGGCGCGATGGCGGAAGGATTCATCAACGCCTACACAACGGTTCTCTCCTCCTCCGGCGCGGACGTGATCGTCACGCAGAGCGACGCGGCGGACATTATCTTGTCGGCTGTGGACGATACGGTTGCGCCACAACTTGCGGTTATTCCTGGCGTCAAGCAGGTTTCGGGCGTAATCGTGAGTATGGTCACCACACCTCAGGTGCCCTACTTTATGATCTACGGTCTGGAGCCGAACACGTTTGGAATGGCACATTACCAAGTGGTGCAGGGGCAGCCCATCCGGCGTGAGCGCCAAACACTTGTGGGCAAAATTGCGGCAGAGAATTTCAATAAAACAGTTGGCGATACTTTTAAGATTCTCGACGTGTCCTTCCGCATCGTGGGTATTTACGAGACGGGGCAGAGTGTCGAAGAGATGGGCGCGGTCATTTCGCTCAAGGACGCGCAAGAGATATTCAAAAAGCCACGGCAGGTGACCTACTATCAAATCAAAACGACGCGTCCGGAGATGACGGATACCGTAATCGAAGAAATCGAACGCCGGTTTCCCAAACTGGTTGCCGCGCGTTCGGCGAATTTCATGGACAATCAAGCCACCAGCACTCTTTTGCGCGCGATGGGCTGGTTCATCGGCTTGCTGGCGGTGATTGGTGGCGGTCTGGGGATGATGAATACGATGCTGATGAGCGTGTTCGAGCGCACGCGCGAAATCGGCGTGCTGCGCGCGCTGGGCTGGCGCCGCGCGCGCGTACTCACGATGATACTGGGAGAAGCCTTTTGGCTTTGCCTCGCTGGTGGCGCGCTGGGTTGTCTTGCCGGCGCCGCGCTGGTGTACGCGCTCAATCAACTTCCCGCGCTCGTCGGAATGTTCGATAACGCATTGTCGCCCGCGCTCTTTGCACAAGGGATGCTCATCGCGCTCTTCTTGGGCGCGGCAGGCGGCATTTATCCGGCATGGCGCGCGGCACAGTTGCAACCTGTGGAGGCGATGCGCTATGAAGGCACAGGTCAGGGCAAAACTCCAATCTCCAATCTTCAATCTCTAATCTCTAATTTCGGCGGGCTGGCATTACGCAATGTTTTTCGCCAGCGCACACGCACCGTGTTGACGATGCTGGCGATTGGCGTGGGCGTTGGGCTGGTTTTTCTGTTCAATGGCATTGCGGAAGGATTTGTCGCGCAGATGGGCGCGCTGGGCAGTGCGAGTGGCGACTTGACGATTGTAGATGCCAAAGCGTCCGATATATCGCTGGCGGCGATTGATGACAGGGTCGGCAAATGGACAGCGACCTTGCCCGGAGTCGCGCACGTCTCGGGTCTGTTGTTTGGTGTGTCGTCCGTTCCGGGCACGCCATACTTTTTCGTGATCGGACTTGATCCAGCGAGTTACGCGATGCGGCATTACGCGATTACTGAAGGCACGCGCCTGCGCTCGCCGCGCGAAATCATCATCGGCAAAATCGCTGCCAGAAATCTGGAGAAACGTGTGGGCGATTCATTGACGCTTTCTGGCAATACCTATCGCATCGTCGGCATTTACGAAACGGGAACGAGTTACGAAGAGGCAGGCGGCGTCATTTCACTGGCAGAGGCGCAACGTCTCTTCAAAAAACCGAATCAAGTCAGTTTCTATTTTGTCAAACTCAAAGATGCCGGTCAAGCCGATGCGGTCAAGCAAGCGATTGAAACGCGCTGGCAACAGGTGAGCGTCTCGCGCTCGAGTGAGTTTATCAACAAGACGAACGATATGCAATCGTTTCGCGCGATGGCGAACGCGCTCGCGTTCCTTTCGATTCTCATCGGCGGCGTTGGCATTATGAACGCGATGCTGATGAGTGTGTACGAGCGTACGCGCGAAATCGGTGTGTTGCGCGCGCTGGGCTGGCGGCGCCGACGCGTCGTGGGGATGATTGCGCGTGAGGCACTGGTGCTCGGTTTTATCGGTGGCATTGCCGGGATTGTGTTTGGCGTTGGTTTAGGCGCGCTGATGGCGCAGGAACCGACGCTGGGCGCGTACTTGCAACCGGTCTATACATTGCCGGTGTTACTTCAGGCTATCGCAGTCGCACTCGTGTTGGGGAGTGTGGGCGCGCTCTACCCGGTGTGGCGCGCGGCGAATCTCTCGCCTATTGAAGCGTTGCGGTACGAGTAGGGATTGGCGATTGGAGATTGGAGATTGGAGATTGGGTGATTGGGTGATTAGGTGATTCGTCTTTCGTCCTTCGTCCTTCGTCTTTCGTCTTTCGTCCTTCGTCCTTCGTCTTTCGTCTTTCGTCCTTCGTCCTTCGTCTTTCGTCCTTCGTCTTTCGTCTTTCGTCCTTCGTCCTTCGTCCTTCGTCCTTTGTCTTTCGTCATTGGGGGTCGTATGAACACACGCAGCATCATCATCGGGATCGTAATGGTCGCGCTGTTGGGTATCGCGTTTTTGACGCTTGGTGGCGACAGTGCGATGCTCGCGCCCCAACCCACGCCGACACCGCATCTCGCGTTGTTGGAATTGGAGAACATTGTCAATGCATCGGGGACGCTCGTACCGGTGCAGCGCGCGAACATTGCCTATCACGGCGTATCGCCGGCGCGCGTGCTGCGCGTCGCGGTCACGCCGGGCGATATCGTACAAGCGGGCGCGGTGCTGATTCAACTCGATGCGGCGGAAGAAGAGGCGGCGGTCAAGGTCGCGCGCGCGACGCTCGCGCAACTGCGCGCGGGAGCAACGCCGGAGGAGATTGCCGTTGCGCAGGCGAATCTGGACGCGGCAAAGGCGCAACTTGCCAGAGTGCGCGCGGGTGCCACACCCGAAGAGTTGGCGATCGCGCTGGCTAATCTGGAACGCGCTGCGGCGGTGTTACGCGACGCGCAGTCGCAGTACGATCACATCAAAGACGATCCGCAACGCGGGATGTATCCGCAGAGTCAGGCGTTGCATCTGGCGACGCAAGAGTATCGCATTGCTGAAGCGCGCTATCAGCAACTGCTCAAAGGCGCGACGCCGGAGGAGATTCGCATCGCCGAAGCAAATGTCGCCATCGCGCAAGCGCATCTGGAACGTGTGCGCGTCGGCGCGCGCGCCGAAGAGATCGCCATCGCTCAAGCCCGCCTCGAGCAAGCGTCGAGTCTGCTCGCGCTCAAGACGATTACCGCGCCGTTTACCGGGACCGTCGCAGCAGTCCACGTGAAAACAGGTGAGACGGTGACACCCGGTATGCCGATTGTCGTCATCGGCGATGTAAGTCGAATGCGGTTGGAGACCGATGATTTGAGCGAGGCGTATATCGCGCGCGTGTGCAGCGGGCAAATCGCTATGGTGACTTTTGACGCGTTGCCGGGCAAATCGTTTCAAGGCCGGGTCACGTACATCGCGCCGATGGCGTCGGCGAAGCAAGGCGGCACGAATTACACCGTCTATATCGAGTTTGATTCGCTCGACCCGGCGTTGCGCTGGGGAATGACAGGGCATATCGAGATCAATACAAAGCAGTAGACAGTAGGACAGTTAGACAGAAATCAGTGAGTCGGTGAATCAGTAAATCAGTGAATCAGTGAATCAGTGAATCAGTAAATCAGTTTTGCAGGGTGTCGAATGGCAATTCAATAAGAACGTTCCTCTTTTGGGTTGAGAGGAAAAACATCGTCAAAATCTCAGAATGGAGGTGAGGCGTGTTCACAATCTACAAGACGAATGGAGCCATCTTAAACACGCTGAACGAACCGGTACAGAATTCGTGGATCAACGTGGTGAATCCGTCGCCCGATGAAATCACGCAGTTGCAAGAGATGCTGAATGTACCGCAGGATTTCATTACCTATCCGCTCGATCAGAACGAGATGCCGCGCGTCGAGAAAGAGAATGGCGCGATGTTGATTGTGTTGCGCGTGCCGTGTTTTCAAGGCGCAGGTGCGGATGTGCCATATATCACGATTCCTCTGGGTATTATTTTGACAGATCGCTACATTGTCACGGTGTGTAGTGTCGAGACGAATACGATTCAAAGTATCATCGCCGGACGTGTGCGTGGTCTTTCCACCGGCAAGCGCAATCGCTTTATCCTGCAAATTTTGTGGACAATGGCGAATCGCTTTTTGAGCGATTTGCGTGAGATCAACAAAGTCGTGGATGTCCTCGAAGACCGTTTGCAACATTCACTCCAGAATCGCGAGTTGTTGGAATTACTCAAGTGCCAAAAAAGTTTGACCTACTTTACGACCGCGCTCAAGTCCAACGAAGTGTTGTTGCATTATTTGCAGCGCAGCCAGTTGTTTCAACAATATCCCGACGATCAAGAGTTGTTGGATGATGTGATTACCGAAGTGCAACAAGCCATTGAAATGACTAGCATTGCCAGCGCGATTCTCAGTCAAATGATGGATGCTTTTGCAGGAATTATCTCGAACAACCTCAACGTTGTGATGAAGGTGCTCGCGTCGTTGACGATTGTGCTGAGTTTTCCGACGATGATTGCCAGTTTCTATGGTATGAACGTTGATCTTCCCTTGCAAGACGACCCGATGGCGTTCGTCTTCACGGTGGCTCTTTCAGCGGTCGTCTGTACAATCGCCTTGTTCCTCCTGTGGCGCAAACGCTGGTTATAAGTCAAACGTGCCAGAGATGCCAAATTTGCCAAATGTGCCAAATTTGCTTTTGGCACATTTGGCTAGTTTGGCACGTTTGGCACATTTGATCCGGGGTTGAAATGGAAAAACCAATCGTCGTCGAGACGATCAATCTGACGAAAATTTACGGGGATGGCGAAGGCGTGCGCGCGCTCGCTGGCGTCACGCTGACGATTCGCGCTGGCGAGTTCGTCGCGGTGATGGGCCCTTCGGGCAGCGGCAAGAGTACGCTCCTCAATCTGCTCGGCGCGCTCGATCGCCCGACGAGTGGCGTGTGCAAGGTGAACGGTCACGATCTGGCAAAGATCAAGGATTTGGATCGCTTTCGCTTCAGGACGGTCGGCTTTGTGTTTCAACTGCACAACTTGATTCCCACGCTCACCGCGCGCGAAAATGTCGAGGTGCCGTTGCAAGAGGAAAGCACAAGCGACGCGGCGCGGCGCCAGCGCGCGGAAGAGTTGCTGCTTCTCGTTGGCCTGGGCGACCGAATGAACTTTATGCCCGCGCAACTTTCGGGCGGGCAGCGCCAGCGCGTCGCGATTGCGCGCGTGCTCGCCAACCGTCCTGCGATTGTTCTTGCGGATGAGCCGACCGGCAACCTCGATAGCAAAAGCACAGACGAGATTATCGATTTGATGCGCCAGTTAAATCGCGAACAAGGGACAACGTTCATCGTCGTCACACACAACCCCGCGGTGGCGCGCACAGCGCAGCGCATCGTCACGCTGCGCGATGGTCGCGTGTTGCGCGATGAACGTCTGGACAGCATCTACCTCTCGGATTTGCGCGAGTTCAAAGAGAGCGCGCTGGGGCAAGCGCTCTTGCGCGGGAGTGTGCCGCCCGAATTGCGCACGCTGGGGCTGGAGCAGGTCGCAGGGCAGATGAAGCAAGTGCTGGAAAAGGTGGTCTAGTCGGCAATCAAAAAGCGCGCGACGTTCTGTCGCGCGCTTTTTGATGCCTGAGGTATTCGGCGGTCGCTAAACGCTCAAGCGTTGCCCTTGAATACTGATGATGACTTCAGCCACAGGCATCGTTCTACCGCTGGCTGTGACTGCCAGTTGGGCGAGGCGCGTCAAACCAGAGCAACAGGGCACTTGCATTCGCACGACGGTGATGCTTGACACATTCCCTTGTGTGATAATCTGGGCGAGTTTGCTCAGGTAAGGTCGTGTATCGTCCAGTTTGGGGCAAGCAATCGCAACCGCGTGACCGTCCAGAAAATCGGCGTGGAAATTGCTGTACGCGAACGGCACACAATCGGCAACCAGTACCAGCGCGGCGTTTTGAAAGTACGGCGCGCCGGGCGAGACCAGATGCAACTGGATGGGCCATTGACGTAAAGCCGAATCGCTGCGAGAAGCTGCAGCAACTCGACTGGGTGTGTCCCACTGTTGAATTGCCGCGCCGGGACATGCTGAGTAAAGCGGTTGTGCGCGCGCTGGCAATTCGGCGGCATGGGAGCGCAAGTGTTGCAGATGTTTGTCCAGCAATTCTGGTGAATGCGCGCGTAGATGCGCGATGACACCGTCTTCGTCGTACGCCTCTGCCAGTTGCTCCTCGATGACGAGCGCGCCCCAGGGACAATTCCCTAGACACGCGCCCAGACCATCGCAGAACGATTCTTTGACCAGACGCGCTTTGCCGTCAATGATTTGCAGCGCACCTTCGGGGCAAGCCGGTATGCACAGTCCACATCCGTCACATTTTTCTTCGAGGATGCGGATGATTTTTCGTTTTTCGATTGGCATAGAATCTCCTGTATGAACGATTGCATTATGGGCAGATTACTATCGGGCGATATGATAACTCGACCAGAGAAGGATGTCAATGACTTGTGTCAAGCACGCAAAATCTGAAACCTGTGCTATAATGCCGCGTGTTTGGAGAGTGAATGTCACCTGGACTCATCATCCGTCTCAAAGCATCGCTGGCGATTTTGTTCTGGGGCGCCTCGTTCATCGCGACGAAAATCGCGCTGCGCGACGCGCACCCCGCGACGATCATTCTGCTGCGTTTCGCGCTCGGCGCGGCAGTTCTCTGGCTGGCGATCTGGCGCTGGCGAATGTTCCAACGCATCGGCAGACGCGATTGGCTGTACCTCGCGATTCTCGGATTCATCGCTGTCCCGCTGCATCAAGCGATTCAAGCGATCGGATTGCTCTACACGACCGCCTCGAGTATGGGCTGGATCATCGCGCTCATTCCGATTTTCACCGCGCTGCTCGCGTGGATTTTTCTGGGCGAGCCGATGACCGCGCTCAAAGTAATCGGCTCGATCATCGCGTTTGGCGGCGCGGTCTTTGTCGTGACGCGCGGCGCGCTATCGCTCGAGACGTTTCGCCTGCCCAGCACGTTCGGCGATGCGCTGGCGGTGGCAAGCGCGTTGAACTGGGCAATTTTTCAGGTGGCAAGCAAACCGATTCTGCGCCGACTCGAACCGACGCTGGCGATGGCATACTTGATGTTGATTGGCGGCATTGTCATCGTGCCGTTCGCGTCGTTGCAAACGCTGAGCGATTTGCCGCGCCTGACGTTCGATGGCTGGCTGGCGATTTTGTTTCTCGGCATTTTTTGTTCGGGCGTCGGTTATCTGGTGTGGTACGATGCGCTTTCGAAGATAGACGCATCGCAACTCTCGTCGCTTTCGTACATCCAGCCGATGCTCACGGTCATCATTGCCGCTGTGCTTCTGGGCGAAACGATCACGCCGGCGATTCTGCTCGGCGGCGCGGTGATTTTGTTCGGTGTCTATCTAGTGAATCGCTCGGCGACGAAACGCGCGCTGGGGGTGTCGGTTGCGAGTGATTGAGTACGCGCGCGCCATCATAGACAGACGAAGGACGAAGGACGAAAGACGGACGACGAGGGACGAGATTCGTCGTTCGTCCTTCGTCGTTGGTCGTGTAAACTATGTGCGCGCGGTCTGGCGCGATGGTCGCGCGGCGGTGCGCGCGCTCGCGCGCGATCGTGCCGCGCTCGTCACGCTCATCGTGCTGATTCTGCCGTGGTGGTCGCTCGTCTTTCTGCGCGATAATCTCAACTGGCTCTCCACGTTCGGCGGCACGCTAGCGATTGCGCTGGCGTACTGGTGGCTCTCCCGTTCGGGCGGCGCGCCGGCGTCTGCGGTCAAGTATCCGCGCGCGGAAGCGCTGTTCGCGTTCACGCTCGTTGCCATCTGGATCGCGTGGCGCATCGGCATCTGCGGCAAGTATTTTCCGTTCCTGCCGGACAATTTTGTTTGTTTCAAAAATTTAACATTCGAGATTATTCCCAAACTGATCGAACAAGTCATCGTGCCCATCGTTGTTTTGTTCGCGCTGGGGTATCGCTGGCGCGCGCAAGGACTGGCGTGGGATTGGCGCGCGTGGTGGATTTCGTTGCCCGCGCTCATCGCGCTGACCGGCTATAGCGTGTTCACACACTGGAACGATTTGCCGCGCTGGGGATGGCAAACGGTCGAATATTTCTTTGCCGCAGGTTTGCCGGAAGAGGTATTGTTTCGCGCGCTCTTGTTCACGCGCCTCGAAGCGTGGTGGCGCAGTACGCCGTGGGCGCTTTTGGGTTCGTCCATAATTTTCGGTCTGACGCATCTACCCATCAATTTCTTCGTCTTCGCCTCGCGCAACTGGAACGAGGTATGGCTTACCGCGTTGACGTTCCAGATGGGTATGGGCGCGGTCTTTGCGTTCGCGTACGCGCGTATGCGCAACGTGTTACCTGTGGCGGTGGTGCACGCGCTGGTGAACGCGCTGCATTTCTGATTTGCGATTTTCGATTGCCGATTTTTGACTGGTACATTTTGAATCGAAAATCGCCAATCTAAAATCGAAAATTCTATGAAACTCAATTCGATGCGCGTGCTGGACGCGCGCAAAATTCCGTACGTCGTCACCGAGTACGACGCG
This sequence comes from Anaerolineae bacterium, assembly GCA_034435315.1. Taxonomy (GTDB): domain Bacteria; phylum Chloroflexota; class Anaerolineae; order UBA4142; family UBA4142; genus VGOB01. The sequence goes on from DAOTYB010000091.1 coordinate 11,439, forward strand.
TCGGGCGAGTTTCACTCGGCGACGGAGACGGCGCAACTCATCGGCGCGCCGGTCGAATCGGTGTACAAAACGCTCGTTGTTCTGCGCGAGCCGCCCAAATCGGGCAAGCCGCTGCTTGTGATGATTGCCGCGGATCGCGAGGTGGATTTGAAATTGCTCGCGCAATCGCTAGGCGCGCCGAAGCAGAAATTGCGAATGGCAACGCAGCGCGAAGCCGAGTCGCTCACCGGCTTGCAGGTCGGTGGCATCAGCGCGCTCGCGCTCCTCCATCGCGGCTTTGAAATCGTGCTGGACGAAGCCGCGCTGACACTCGATCACATTCATATCAGCGCGGGACGGCGCGGCGTGGATGTGTGTCTCGCGGTCAAAGATTTGATTTCTGTGACCAATTCGAAGATAATGCGAGTCACGAGAATGTGACGAATGATACCAATCATTGCTTCAGGAGGAAAGTGGGGGTGAACAAGTTTATTGGCATCTTGCTACTTTTCTGTGCGTTGTGCGTCACGGTGGGTGTCCTCTCGGCGGAGCCAATGGATTTCTTCCCGCCGGATGAGCGCGTCACGCCCACAGCCACGCGTGGACCCGTTGCTACACCGATGGCAGTAGGTGCCTCGACGGTCTCGGCCTCTTTCCTCGAACCTGAGGGAGTCGGGCAAACATCGGCGCATGCTGCCAGCATTCCTCAACGTGGCGATATTATTGCCCAGACGATTGAGGGCGACTATATTCTCATCAAGCCCGATGGTACTGAAATCAAGATTGACCAACAAACTTTTTATGCCTTTTCGCGCGACCCCGCGTTGTCTGTGGATGGGACGTTTCATCTGGTCGTCGTGGGACGCAATGTCCTCAATCAGTGCGTGGGAGGTACGCGTGCCGCGGGTTCGGTGGCGCATGCTGAAGGACGCAAGACCTTTGTCGAGGGTCTGGTCGCCGTGGACATTCGTAATCTGTACGGCGCGGTTGTTCAAGAGCATCGAGAAATTCTACTGTTCGAAGCGCTAGACCCTCATCATCAGGGAGTCGGCTATGTGATTCCCTCCGATTTTATCGGTATCGAGAGTATTTCTTTTGGTGCGAATGAACGTACGAGCGATTTGTTGCTTGTGCTCAGGCGTGTCACAGGAACACCCGCGATTTTCTGGCTCAGTCCTGCCGCCGTGTACGAGACGGCGCCGTATTCGGTGCACGAAGAATGTCATAACGCGCGCTGGCGTTTGCATGATTGCCTGATGAAGTACAATCGCACGATGCCCAAGGAACTGATCCTTGTCCGCGAAAATGCGTTCAATGCGGTCGTAGTGTGGTGATAACCCAAAGAGTTGTTTATGAGCGCACGCGCTCACCACGACGTATGGAAAAATATCCACCAAGAACACGAAGAGACACGAAGATTTTTTCTTCGTGTTCCTTCGTGACCTTTGTGGACAAACGGATTTTCAAAGGAGTTGCTCATGGGCGCATGCGCCCGCCACGACGGATGAAAAGATCCACCAAGAACACGAAGAGACACGAAGATTTTTTTCTTCGTGTTCCTTCGTGACCTTTGTGGACAAACGGATTTTCAAAGGAGTTGCTCATGGGCGCATGCGCCCGCCACGACGGATGAAAAGATCCACCAAGAACACGAAGACACGAAGATTTATTTTCTTCGTGTTCCTTCGTGACCTTCGTGGACAAATGTATTTTCGAAGGAGTTGCTCATGGGCGCGTGCGCCCGCCACGACGGATGAAAATATCCACCAAGAACACGAAGATACACGAAGATTTTTCTTCGTGTTCCTTCGTGACCTTCGTGGACAAACGGATTTTCGAAGGAGGTCATAATGAAAGCACTCGTTTTCTACGAACACGGTGGAATCGAAAAATTACAAATCGCGGATGTGCCCAAGCCCACGATTGGCGCGGATGATGTGCTGATCAATGTCAAGGCAAGCGCGCTCAATCACCTCGATTTGTTCGTGCGCGAGGGGTTGCCCGGTTTGAAATTGCAAATGCCGCACATTCCTGGCTCGGATGGCGCGGGAGTGATTGCGGAAGTCGGCGCGAACGTACGCGGCTTGAGCGTGGGACAACGCGTGACGATCAACCCCGGTCTCTCGTGCGGCGCGTGCGAATTTTGTCTTGCCGGCGAACATAGTTTGTGCCCCGATTTTCACATTCTGGGCGAGCATTGCGCGGGCACCGCAGCGGAATTCGTGCGCGTGCCGGCGCGCAATGTGTTGCCGATTCCCGACGATTTCCCGTTCGAGCAAGCCGCCGCTGCACCGCTGGTGTTTTTGACCGCGTGGCGCGCGCTCATCTCTCGCGCGCGCGTGCGCGCGGGTGAAGACGTGCTGATTCTGGGCGCGGGCGCTGGCACTTCGACTGCTGCGATTCAGATCGCCCAAAAAGCCGGCGCGCGCGTTTTTGTCACCTCGTCGTCCGATGCCAAGTTGCAAAAAGCAAAGGAACTGGGCGCGGATGTACTCATCAATTACACGACGCACGAGTGGGACAAGGAAGTGTATCGGCTGACGAACAAGCGCGGCGTGGATGTGGTGTTCGAATCGGTCGGCGCGGCGACGTGGCTCAAGGCGATTCGCGCGCTGCGGCGCGGTGGTCGCCTCGTTACGATTGGCGCAACATCGGGACCGAATCCGCAGGAGGAGATTCGATTGATTTTCTGGAAGCAAGTGGAGATCATCGGCTCGACGATGTCGAACCAGCGCGAGTTCAACGAGGTGATGAAGTTGGTGCTGCGCGGCGAACTCAAACCGGTGATTGACGTGGTGTGGCCGCTGGAACGCGCGCAAGAAGCACACGCGCGGCTGGCGCGCGGCGAGCAGTTTGGCAAAATCGTGTTGACGATATGATTGACGACACGTTTCAACACGGCGCGCATCCGCGCTGGGTGCGCTTTTGCATCGGACACGCTGACATCGAAGATGAACCAGGGCGGATTCGCTTTGTCGTGGATGGAGCGGAAGAGGGACAACTTTCGGACGCAGAGTTGGACGATCATCGCACCGTGCCGCGTCACAAACTCGCGTGGACGCCACCGCTGCGAATGATCGTGCGCGCGCGGTTCAGCCATCCCGCCGGCAAATTGCTTGGCACCGCGGGCTTTGGCTTTTGGAACGATCCGTTCGATTGGGTCGGCAATGTGGAGACGCCGCCGAACGCGCTCTGGTTTTTCTACGCCTCGCCGCAGAGCGATATGGCGTTTGCGCGCGATGTGCGCGGGCACGGCTGGAAAGCCGCGTTGCTCAACGGTGGCCGCGCGGACAAACTGACGATGGCGCTCGGCAATTTTGTGTTTCGATTGCCCGGAATGAGCCGCCTCGTTTTCGACCTCGCGCAGGCGCGCATCCACGCGCACGAAAAAGTTTTGGACGATGTGTCACTCACCGATTGGCACACCTATCGGCTTGATTGGTTGCCGCGCGAGGCAATCTTTTTCGTGGACGATGTGGAAGTGTTCCGCGCGCCCGATCCGCCGCGCGTGCCACTCGGTTTCGTCGCGTGGGTGGACAACAACGCAACGGCGATGGGACCGGGGCGACATTTCGATTTTCGTCGCATCGCCGTTCCACAACGCCAATGGATGGAGCTGACGCGCGTGCGCATCGAACCGCTCGCAAATTTTTGATTGCCGATTTTCGATCGCCGATTGCCAATTTTCGCTTGCCGATTGCCCATCGTGAACAATCACCAATCGCAAATCGCAAATCGAAAATCGAAAATCATTGGCTCGTTTGTTCTTCGTCATAAACCATGAGACGCATCATCTTTCTGCTCGGAGCGCTTGTGGTGTGGCTTTTGGCAGTGCTGGGTGCGATGGCGGTGGCGGTATGGTTGCGTCTGCCGCCGTACGAAACGCGCCTGTTGGTGCTTGCCGTTGCGTTCATTGCGTTCTTTGGTGCGTTTCTACCAGTGGCGCGTTCAGGGAAATGAGCGATACATTTTAGGCAGCGTTATTCACATGCGCACGCGCCTGCCACGACGAATGGTAATTGCTCAGCCGTGTCATTCATCGCGAAAAGCCCCACCCCCTTGCCCCCTCCCCACGCCGCTCTGCGGCGTGGGGAGGGGGGATCAGGGG
>DAOTYB010000092.1:0-8831 GCA_034435315.1 Anaerolineae bacterium
CGACAATCCAAGTAAGCATGGCTCCCTCCGTAGGAATGCTATTTCGCCCTTCCCACTATAGCAGAAATTCCGTGTGGGTTCAAATTACGTTATAGCACTTGCCAAAGTCCAGTAAGTTAGTACTCATTTCACGTACCCAAAATCCAAACATCTTTGCCACACCACGCGCTTCACGTAGTCCGTGTAACTCAACACGATGCGCACGACTTTTTCCGAGACGTTGGGCGCGTCATAGTCGCGCACCAGCCGTAACAGGCGATTTTCGCCGCGCGGCTGGCGCTCTAAAATCGCCAAGCCCTCGCGCACGCGCTCCCAGTGCAAGCCCACCAGCATCACCGCGCCTTCTTCCATCCCCTCGGGTCGCTCGTGCGCCTGACGTTGGCAGAGGTGACGAAGGAGAACGGCGTCGTGATGACGAGATCGTTTGCTTGCACGCCAGCGACAATCACGCACAGGTGCAAGCCGCTGGTGCCAGAGTTGACGCCGATGGCGTGACGCGCGCCGACGTACGCCGCGCACGCGCGCTCGAATGCCTCGATTTGTGGACCGATACTGAGAATCGGCGTGTGGAGTACGGCGCTGACCGCGTCCCTCTCGACCTGAGTGAGGTCGGGGGAGGACATGGGGATGGAAAGTTTAGACATAGGCTAAATTGGGATCGTCGCGGATATAGGCAAGTTCCTGCCCAAGATAAGGGCACGGGGGCAAACCATGCCAGGCGCGCAGCAGGTGATACGTCGGAGAAGTGAGCAATTGACACTGCTCAACGGCGTCCCGCCACGCTGGACGGCGAATTTCGGCAATCGTTGCCGGTTCAGGCAGAATGCCAAAATCCCACGCCGCGCACAAGCGCGCGAGAAAATCAACCTGATCAGCCAAATTATCCAATTGCGCAGGTGGCTCACACTCTGGGTAAAGTGAGCCGTCCAGCCAGGCAGGGAGATCATTCGGCGGCATTCAGCAATTCTCCGTTAAACCAGGTGCGCACCCGTTCCGCCTCCAGGCGTTGACTGGCATCGCCAATTTGTTCCAGGCGGCGATGCTGGACAATGCGCGCCAGATGGGTTTCCACCGCCAGTCTAGCCCGCGCCAGATCGGCGGAGTTGCCGGCGGCTTGTTGGCACCGTTGCCACAAGGTCCAACATTCGCGCGGCGTCACCAGGCGCGCCTGACACAATTGGTAGATGTCACGAAAATCGCGCGGCGCGCCGCGCTCGACCAGTGCCGCCATTTTACTGGCAACCAGATCAGCCAGACTGTCCAGTGGAACCTGAATCCAGGGCGCGAGTTGCGAGGGCTCCAGTTGCGCCGCGCGGCGCGCGATCTGAAAACTAAAGACCGTCTTTCCAGCGCGTCGCAACTCCACGCTGGCTACATCGCCCCAGATGCGGGTCTTGACTTCGCCTACGCTGCCCAGTACTTCTTCCAGCACATGAACCACTTGGCGCTGATCCGCCGGCGTAGCCGTTTCAGTCCACCAGGCATCTACATCGTGGGTCACGCGATAGTCGAGATAATGCAACAACCCCAGAGCACCGCCCAGCGAGATTTTCTCCGCCAAGCCACGTTCGACCAGAGCCTGTAAACACATTTCGCTATAGTCAGGCAAATATTTAGGGCGACGTGGCTGTGGAATATGCATAACAGAACCTCTCACGCTATAGATCATCCCTGCCGTCGTCACACCGATGGCGCGCCGCGCGCTAACGCGCGCTCGAACGCCTCGATGTGCGGTCCACTGCGGAGAATCGGCATGCGGAGTACGGCGGTGACCGCGTCCATCTCGACCTGAGTGAGGTCGGGGGAGGAGATGGGGATGGGATATTGAATCGTCATTAAGAACTCCTTGACGTCTGGCGCAATTTGTTTCGGATGAACTCAAGGAATTAGCGCAGGGCTTGTTCGGGAACACGGCTGAGATAACTCGGCATTACCGAGTGCTCTGAACCGTCGTGAAAATGGTGGGGAAAAGTTGACACGGACTCCCAGCGTTTGTGTGGCGCATTGTCATAGCGATAGAGTGTGCCATCTATTGCGCGGCGTTCCCAGTGCAGACTGTAGCGGTCTCTCAGTTTTAGCGAGAACCAGACGTCAACAAAACTACCATCCGTGAGGACGATTCGCATCTTGTTCGTGCCCGGGATGAACGCCTCCACGACAATATCGGCAAACTCGACCTCGGCGATCTCACGCAACCGTACCACATCCACCTGGCTCATACCAGAGCCTCGAGCAATTGTTGCAAGCGATCGCGTTCGTACTCCAGATGATCGAGCCGCTGCGCGTCGCGCCACGAGTCGGCTTCTTCTAGGGTTCCTTCACGATAGCGCGCTTCCATCTCTTCTACGGATGAAACACCATAGCGACTCGTAATCTCAAAGATCTGTGTCTTGATTTGACGAAGTTGCCGCTCGAGTAAAGCGCGCGCACCTTGCTTGAGTAAAGCATCCTCCGAAAGGTGCATCTCCTGTGCTACAGCGCGAATAACTGGATCAACTGGCGAGATCATTTTGGGCACCTCCTTGCATCCACACGCAGAGTCCTTACGCGCTGGAACGCCTCGATGTGCGGTCCGCTGCTGAGAATCGGCGTGTGGAGTACGGCGTTGACCGCGTCAATGTCGGCTTGGGTGAGGTCAGGGGAGGATATGGGGATTGGGATTCGTGTTTGATTAATCAATGGTTTTTCAAACCTCAGCGTTGAATGGGCTTGGCGGGAACGCCGACAACGGTCAAGCCAGCAGGAACGGACTTGGTAACACACGCGCCAGCGCCAATAGTAACATCGTCACCAATTACGATTGGATCACTCTGTGTGCCATTGATTATGACTGCACCGGTTCCAACATATACTCGTTTGCCGAGATGTACGCAACCCGAGATATGAACACCCGGCGCCAGGGTTGTAAAGTCATCCATTACCACATCGTGACCTATCGTACAGTCGAGATTGACTTGCACATGCTTGCCGATTTTGATATTCGTTGTTAGGATATTTCCGGCGCAAATTACTGTGCCAATTCCAATCTCAATCCACTGTGAATGCTCCACACGTGGATGAATTATTGTTTCGAAATCAAAACCCCTTGCTGCCGCTTTCTCCATCAAGACTTGACGCGTTCTGGGTGTGCCTACACCGCCCACCACTCGAGCTTGAGGGAATAGCTTCCACGCTGTCTCGAGACTCATCACAGGAATACCATTCAACAACTTTCCTTGAGCAGCTTCGTCGTCATCAATAAAACAGACTATCTGATATCTCTCGGCATCTTGGTTACAGGATTGGACAAGCCAAGCTACCTCTCTGGCAAAACCACCGCCACCATAAATAGCAATCTGTTTAGGTATCATATCCCCTCAGAACTCTTAATAACGTGATCAAGTTGGGAACAAGCAGTCAGAAATCAGACACAAAGAGTCAGGAAGTAATATTCAGTCTCCCCTATCCTGCTCGCAATGCCCGCCAGATTCGCCTATCCCCCCTCAACGGTATCATCTCACGCAAGATGGTTTGCAGAAAACCCGCGCGCGTTGCCAGCATCCGATTCAGTTTGTCTTGCGTGTACGCAGACAGCTCGACATCGAAAAAGGCGATGCGCACAGAACTGCACGATCGTCTCTGCACAGCTGATGGCGGTCGTGCAATCGGCAGCAGTGTAGAAGTCGGCGGGCAGGGCTGGTTATCTGTCAAAAAGGTCTTGGATTTCTTGATCGGTAAAACCAAATTGCCGAAGGATACGCAGGACGTAAACCGGCGATAGTTCACGCGCGCACATATCAATGGGGACAACGCGCTTGTGTCCACTAACGTAACGAACGTACAAGCGATGGTCGCCTTTACCCTGGCGATGGAAACTCCCGCCGACTCCAAGATTCGCACTAACTCTCGGGGTTTCAGCGATGGGATGTTTTTAGGCATAGACTGCCCGCAACTCGTACGAAACGCTTGACGGGCGTGCCTGATCAAACGTCAAGAATTCGTGCAGTTCGCGAATCGAAATCGGCGCGTGGTAGACATCGCTTTCGGAATCAAGCACCTCGTTAAAAGACTCGATGGCTTGTTTGAGTTTTCTGGCTGCCTCTGCTTTTGTCGCGCCTTGTCCAACGATGCCGTTTTCTAAACAGAGGGCTATCCACTCTCGCCCGCTTTTCCGAAAAACAAATGTATAAAATGGTTTCATTGATTCTTCCTGGTCAGAGGTCAGAGGACAGTCTGCTCACTTACTCGCAGCGATTGCCAGATGTGATCGTCCCCGCTCAAGGGAATCACCTCGCGCAAGATGGATGTGGTTCATCTTCTGCTCATAATTCAGTGGTCAGTGGTTCAGTGTACAGTGGTCAGTGGACAGCGTTCGTCTTGCGTGTACGCGAACGGCTCGACCGGCAAAGAGGTGTCGGTGAACGCCTCGGCATACTCGGCGATATGGGTCGAACGGAGTGCATCTCTGCCTTATGCCGCGTGGAGTGCTGCGGCGAGTTGCTGAATTCTCAGTGGCAGTGTCAGGGATTGCCGTTCATGACGCGTGACATTGAAAAGTGAATAACCCAACAAGTTGCCTGCCTCATCAACCCGCTCGTAGATATCTTCGGTGATTTCTCGCAAATAGCCCTTGGCATCGCGAAAGGTAATTTCGAGAAAATCGCCTTCCCGATCATACCAGACCCGAATCGTTGCGTTCATAGACGTACACTCCTTTCTTCTCTCGATCCGTAAAGAATGCCGTAATCACAAAGGCATCCCGCTCCAGATACTTGACCACGACAACAAGATACTTGCGCGTCACGGGCGTCTGCGAAAAGAGCTTGTGATAGAGATGGACTGATGGGTCGTGATGGCTCAAGATAATTGCATCAGGACTCGATAGTGTTTCGGCGATACGGTCCTCTTGCGCTTGCATTTCGGGATGTTCCAGAATGTGCGCCAGTCGTTCATCCGTCAGCCGGATCGCTCGTCCCTCAAAATCGTTCAGCGTTATCATCAGTTTGTAACCTTGTTCATGGCCCTGACATCTGTCCTTGTCCATCGTTGTATAATCCGGCTGGAAGCCAGAGGTCAGAAATCAGAGGTCAGAGGACCGTCTTCTCACTCGCTCGCAGCGATTGCCAGATGTGATTATCCCCGCTTAAGGGAATCACCTCGCGCAAGATGGTTTGCACAAAGCCCACGCGCGTTGCCAGCATCCGATGCAGTTCGTCTTGCGTGTACGCGAACGGTTCGACCGGCAAAGAGGTAGCGGCAAATGCCTCGGCATACTCGGCAATGCGGTCGAACCAGCGCGGATGGGGATGTTCGCGCAGCACGATCAATACATCGGCATCACTGCTGGGCAATGCTTGACCGCGCGCGAGCGAACCGAACAAGCCGACCGCCAGCACGCGCGCGTCGCGCGCAACAAGTCGCTGCGCCGCGTCGCGCACTTGTGCAATGGCGCGGTCTCTATCGAGAAAGGCGATCCGCACAGAACCGCACGATCGTCTCTGCACAGCCGATAGTGGTCGAGCCAATGGTTTGATTTATGCCGCGAGCAATGCCGAATCTTTGCTACCGCGCACCGCTGCTTTGACCAGCGAGGCAAGAACTTCACTGGCGTCCAAAATTTCTAACAGCAAGAGTTGACCCTCTTTGCCGAAATGCGCGATAAACGATCCACTCTGTTCGGCGTGATCCAGCGTGCCTTCCTGGAGCGTTTCGATCATCAGGATGTCTTCTTCGCGATCATAACTAATCCGCATAGCGTTCCCTCCGACCCGGATAAAAAGTGATCACTACGCGCGTCTCCCCGTGGTATCGGAAAACGACCCGCAGCACATGCTTCGCTGAGAGTGTTTTTTGAGCGATGAATCTATCCTCTGGCTGGGGAATCACTCTTTCGGGATTCAGGATAGTTTCCTCCACTTGCGCCGGCGTGACCTCAAAGCCGTACTGCTTGAGAATTTCGAACTTGGTTCTGGCGTGCCGTGTGTAAACAATCCCGTTCATTCCTGGCTTCTTTTACCCCCTGCCCCAGAACTCTTCCATCGTTGCGTGCCCTGGGTGGCTGATGCCTTCGCGCGTGAGGATCTTCCAGATGGTCAGCACGATAATCCGCGCATCCAGCCAGAGCGATTGATGATCCACGTACCACACATCGAACGCGAATTTCTGTTCCCAGGTCAGCGCGTTGCGTCCGTTGACCTGCGCCCAGCCGGTAATGCCGGGCTTGACTTCGTGGCGGCGCGCTTGTTCAGGTGTGTAGCGGTCGAGGTACTGCATCAGCAATGGACGCGGTCCCACCAAACTCATCTCGCCGCGCAAGACGTTGAAGAGTTCTGGCAATTCGTCGAGTGATGTTGCGCGCAAGAATCGCCCAAATCGTGTCAGCCGCTCCGCATCCGGCAGCAGATTGCCCTGTGCATCGCGCGCGTCCGTCATCGTGCGGAATTTGTAGAGCGTGAAGGGTTTGCCGTGCAAGCCGGGGCGCGTTTGGCGGAAGAGAATCGGCGCGCCAAGAGTGAGGCGCACACTGAGCGCAATCAGCAACAACACGGGCGACAGCACGATGAGCGCGGGGATGGTCAGCGCGAGGTCGAGCGCGCGCTTGCCGTAGCGGTGGTAGAAACTAGCGCGCGGCACTCTCTTCCCCCTCGTCCTGCAAGACACGCCGGTAAAGCACGTCACTGATTCGAAAGCCCGCGATGTCACGCAAGGCATCCAACGGCGGCTTGGAGGGAGCATTGCTGACAATAATCATAGCCGCCCCAGTCCACGCAAAGTTGCCACATCGTCTTCATAGTCTTGGATGTCGTAATGGATGGGTATCTTGCGACTGCCCAAGAGGAGTTGAAAGTCCCACACCGTCATCCCAGCCAGTTCGCGCGCTTTGCCAAAGGAGTTGCTCATGGGCGTAACCGCCCGCCACGACGGATGAAAATTCGACGATTGAAATCGTCTCCGGTGGGCATTGTTGCCGAGCGTCCGCCTGCGCGGACACGCGCCTCGCCTGCGCAGGCAGACGACCTTCAGCAGGGGCGCAATTAAGTAGGTGTGCAAAAATCTTTTCCACCATCGGAAGGTTACGATGCTCGTCATTTTGCCGTCGTTGTACGGACGAAAAATCTTTCACCTCTACGGAACAACCCCTCTCATCCCCCTGCCCCCTGCTCTCCCCGCTTTGCGGGGAGAGCAGGGGGAGATGAGAGGAGGGGTGTGGGCGGGCGGCGAAGCTACCCGACCACACCCCATTCCCTCGCTTTCCCCTCCCCACGCCGCACAGCGGCGTGGGGAGGGGGCTAGGAGGTGGGGCTTGTCGCGAGGAATAGCAAGGCTGAGTAATTACCAAAAATCAATTATGCAAGGGTCTCTGTGACCTTTGTGGACGATGATCAGCGAATGTGACTCGTCAACGCATAACGTTCCTCTGGCGGGAACCCTTTACTTACCTCGAAGATCGCCAGCGCCAACGTCCTCTACCCTCCAAAGATCGCTGGATCTACCTCCTCGGCGTAACTGTAGACCTGAATGCCCAGGCGTTCGGCGACCTGACGTGCCGCTTTTTCTACCATCGGTGAAATGACGACCATACGCGACACCTGGCAGTGGTGCTTTTTTTCGTAGAAACGTACCTTGCGCTCAAAGAGATACATATCACCTTTACTCATCGAGGATTTGATCTCGCAGAGAATCAACACGCCATCTCGAATGATGAGATCGAGTTCGACCTGATCAGGATGTCCAAAGACAAAACCTTCGTCATCGTACTCGGTGACATGAGTGACGTGAACGCCAAAGGTATCGTGCAAAATCCCTTGCAACGCGCTACGGAAGGATTGCTCGGCGAACAGACCCCAGCGTGCGCCCAGCGCGCCGATGGTGCTATCGTGCTTGCGACTGAGCGCCTGAACATCCGCTAGCATCTGGCGAATGATCTTTTGATTTTCTTCCCACTTGCGTTCTTGCTCTTCCCAGCGGCGCGCTTGATCTTCCCAGCGCGCGCGCAAATCGGCTTGCGTCTCGCGCCAGCGCTGCTCATTTTCTGCCCACTGGCGCGCTTGTTCATCCCACCTGCGCGCCTGTTCTTCGCGATCGCGCCGCAGTTCTTCCAGCAGCCGATCAAAGCGGCTCTCGGTCTCGACCTTATCGGCAAAATGCTCGCGCGCGAGGCGCAGGATGAATTCGCGCACCTCGGGATCGCGCTGCAAAATGCCCGGTAGTTCACGCAAGATGACTTGCTTGATTTGCTGATTTTCCATAGACGCCTCACGAGGGAGGACGAAAGATGAATGACGAATGACAAATGACGAAGGACGAAGGACGAATGAAGGACGAACGACGAAGGACGACGCGATTTTATTTTAGCACAAGTGTGACACGCTTACAAACGTGCTGAATTCTGGGGCAGGGTGTGTGCAAAATCGGAGCGCAGGCGGTTGAAACCGCTGCAACCACCACGCCAAGCCGACTTGCGTCGGCTGAACTGAGCTTACGGAGGCTGTCGGGGCGGAGCATCATTCGCCATTACCCTTGCTGCAACTCTAGTCGCCCGACAGGTTTGTCTAGTGACTATGCATACCTCTGGTGCACGAATAGATTACCCGGCGCGTCGCGCGCATCCGTCATCGTGCGGAATTGTAGAGCGTGAAGGGTTTGCCGTGCAAGCCGGGGCGCGTCTGGCGCAAGAGAACCAACAAGTCATGCCGCAGCTAACACACGCTCCACTTCCACAGGTAGTTCTACAAAGACAAAGTGGCTCATATGATAGAGATAGTCTTCGCCACTTTCATCTATCACACGAACAAAATCATCCTGTTCTGCCTGTTCATCCGGAATGACCTGGTAGATTTTTCTTGGAATCA
>DAOTYB010000093.1:0-8437 GCA_034435315.1 Anaerolineae bacterium
GGGCATATGCGTCAACTTAAGGCTGGTACTTGCTCCATTCCCCGCTCCTCCTTCGCCTGAATTTGGGAGAGGGGAGGGTTGTAATGCGGCATTCCCCGCTTAAGTTGACGCGTATGGGGCAAGGGGGTGGGGCTTGTCGCGAGGCATAGCAGGGCTGAGTAATTACGCGGGGAGAAAAGAGAGCAGGGGAATGAGAGGAGTTATTCCGAAGCACAGGTGCGAAATGCAGGCTGAGCAGTTACGTGTTGAGTGATGATACTGTTCTATTGATGAGGACGCTATGATTGACGATGTCAAAGCCGATGCCGAGAATCGAATGAAAAAATCCATCGAAGCGTTCAAGCGCGAATTGGTCGGGATTCGCACCGGGCGCGCCTCGCCCGCGCTCGTTGAACCGCTCAAAGTGGATTACTATGGCACCCCCACGCCGCTCCAACAACTCGCGGCAGTCTCTGCTCCCGAACCGCGCTTGCTCGTCATCAAACCCTTTGATCAGTCCACTCTGTCTGCCATCGAAAAAGCCATCCTCAAATCTGAACTGGGCTTGACACCGATCAACGATGGTAAACTGATTCGCCTACCCATTCCACCGCTGACCGAAGAACGCCGCCGCGAACTGACTAAACTGGTCCGCAAACAGGCGGAAGAAGCACACATCGCCATCCGCAACATCCGTCGCGATGCGCTCAAAGATCTGGAAGAAATGGAAAAGGAGAAATTGATTTCCGAAGATCAGCATTTTCGCGGCAAAGAGGTGTTGCAAGAATTGACGGACAAGTACATCGCTCAGGTGGATCAGATCGCCAAAGCCAAAGAAGCCGAGTTGTTAACGACTTGATTGCATTATCAAACTATGGAATTCGACAAAAGCGTACTCACGAAAATTCCCATCCACGTGGCAATCATTATGGATGGTAACGGTCGCTGGGCACAGCAACGCGGCTTGCCGCGCACCGAAGGGCATCGCGCGGGCGTCGAGAATATGCGGCGTGTCCTCGAAGGCGCGGTAGAATTTGGCGTCAAGATTATGACGGTCTATGCCTTTTCGACCGAAAACTGGGGACGCCCCCAGGACGAAGTACGCGGCTTGCTCAAAATTTTCGAAGAAGTGATCACGCGCGAGGTGACGGAACTGCACAAGAACGGCGTGAAACTGCGTCATCTGGGCACCCTCGAAGGGATCAGCGATAACCTGAAACAAGCGGTGCATAGCGCGATCGAACTGACCCAGCATAACGAGCGCATCACTTTGAATATCGCGTTCAACTACGGCGGGCGCGCCGAAATCTTGCAGGCGGTCAAACAAATGATCCTCGACGGCGTGTCGCCTGCACAGGTGAACGAACAGGTGTTTGAGCGTTATCTCTACACCGCAGGGATGCCCGACCCGGACCTGATTATTCGCACCGCAGGTGAGATGCGCCTCTCCAATTTTCTCATCTGGCAATCCGCCTACGCCGAATATTACACCACCCCCACCTTCTGGCCCGATTTCGACAAACAAGAATTATATCAGGCTCTCGTTGCGTTCAGTCAGCGCCAGCGCCGCTTTGGAAGACTCGAGAACATTTAGCCGAGCCACTCCTGTGCTAAAAACGCGTGTCCTCACCGCCCTTGTTCTTATCCCGCTCGTTCTGGGTGCCGTGTACGCCGGCGGCTTGGTCTTCTTCGCGTTGGTGATGTTCGCCTTGCTCCTCGCCGGCGCGGAATTTTTCCAGATGGCTCGCTCGGCGGGTTACGCCACCCTGCCTTATGCCGGCAGCGCGGCAATCGCTCTCATCATCACCGAGGTGTATCTTTCCGCCGAGTGGTTTCGCCTGCTGGTAACGACGCTCATCATCAGCACATTTATCAGCGGGATTTTGCAACACAATCGCGAGGGCTGGCTGGTCGGCTGGGCAATCACCTTCGCGGGGGTGTTGTACATCGGCGGATTGGGCGCCTACTTTATTCTGGTGCGCCAACTGCCTGATGGAATGCTCTGGACGATCCTCGCGCTGGTGACCGCCTGGGTCACCGATGCCGGCGCGTATCTGGTGGGGACGCGCTGGGGACAGCACAAATTTTTCCCGCGCATCAGCCCGAAGAAAACCTGGGAGGGCGCGCTCGGCGGTGCTGTAGCAGCGCCGTTGACCTTGCTCGCACTGGGCGTGCTGCTGCACCTGCCATTGCTCCATTGCCTCAGCCTCGGTCTCCTGATTGGACTTGCCGCCATCGTCGGCGATCTAGCAGAATCGTTACTCAAACGTCAGATAGGCGTGAAAGATTCCAGCAACCTCCTGCCGGGACACGGCGGGATGCTCGATCGCCTCGACAGTTTGTTGTTCACGGCAGTCGTCACGTATTACTATGTGATGTGGGTGCTGCAATAAGGGACGAGGCATTGCTGCCATCGCGTCGTAATGCCAGTCGTTTTTCCGATAGGTCCTTCGATGGTCTTATAGAATTGCCTCGTGCAATGCCTCGCTCCTACTAAAAATGGCGATGAACGTGCTACTTGCCTTCCTCGCTCTCGGCAACATTATCTTCTCTGCCGCCATCATCATCGTTTCATTCTCGCTGTTTCTATACCTTCTGACGCATAATTTTCGCAACGCGGTGGCGCGCGCCTTTTCCGGCTTGCTCGCGATCCTGACGATTATCTACATCGGCGACGTGTTCCTGCAACGCGTCGAGACGTTTGCCGATGCGACCGTCTGGCTGCGTTTCAAATGGATTGGTCTGGCATTCATCCCTGCCGCGTACCTGCATTTTTCCGATACGTTGTTGCGTTCGACGAACGCGTACTCGCGCCGACGCCGCGTCGCGGTGGCACTGGCATATCTGACCAGCGGGGTGTTCCTTTTGCTGGTTGCCTTTACCGATTGGATGGTGCAAGGTGGCTTTTTCATCCCCTGGCAGATTGCGCAGTTTGACGCCGGTCCCCTCTTTCCGCTGTTCAGCCTCTTCTTTTTCGCGCTGACGGGTTGGGGCTTTGTGAACATTCGTCGCGCGCGCACACGCTGTCTCACGCCCACCACGCGCCGCCGAATGACGTACCTTGAGATCGCGTTCTTTGCCCCTGCGCTGGGTGTCTTTCCCTATCTCATCCTCACCAGTTTCCCGGCGACCTTCTCCGCGCCGCTGGTACTGGCGATTGCACTGCTCACCAAAGTCGGGATTGCGGTCATGATTACCGTGATGGCATACACGGTGGCGTATCAAGGCGCGCTCTTGCCCGAGCGCATCATCAAGCACAACTTGATGCATTATTTGTTGCGCGGTCCACTCGTCGCGACGGCGGTGGTGGGACTGATGTTCTTCGTTTCGAGTGTCGAACGCTGGTTCGGCTTGACGCGCGAGACGCTCTGGTATGCCGTCGTTATCGGCGCGATTGTGACACTGGAACTGGCCATCAATCTAGCCAAGCCGTGGATTGATCGCCTGCTCTTCTGGGACGATCGCGAGGACCTGGAACGGATACAAGAAATTGACCGTCGTTTACTCACCACCAGCGACTTGCGCCAACTGCTGGAAAACATTCTCTCAGCCGCTTGCGATTTGTTTCAGGCGCAAACGGGCTTTGTCGCATCGTTGCAAGGCAACACGTGGCAAATCGAAACGACGGTCGGTGTCCCTGCGCGCGCGCGCCAATTCCTTGCCCGACTCAACCCTGCCGCGCTGACCAACGTCCACAGCCGCAATCCCGGCGAGTACCTCGTCCGCAATGGCTTTTGGCTCTGGATGTTGTATGCGCCGTCGCGCGAGGACGTCATCGGTGTCCTCGGGATTGCCGCGCGCACTGCCGAACCCACCATGACGGAACGCGAGCAAAAAATGATCGCCGCGCTGATACATCAGGCGGAACTCGCGCTCGAAGACCGGCAGTTGCAACAAGGGGTCTTTGCCGCGTTCGAACAGTTGACCAGCGAAATCGAATTGTTACAGCGCGCGCGCGGCAAACCGCGCTATGTGGGAACAATGGCAACCGAACGCGTCGAGGATGAACAGATCGCCACGCTCGATTTTCATCGCGCCGTCAAAGACGCACTGGATCACTACTGGGGCGGGCCCAAGTTGCTAGAGAATCCGCTCTTGCAACTGCGCCTCGTCCAGAACTCGCTGGACGAGTACGAGGGGAATCCGGTGCGCGCCCTGCGCGCGCACATCGCGCGCGCGATCGAATCGCTGCGTCCCGAAGGTGAACGCTCCCTCACCGCGCCCGAGTGGCTGCTCTACAACATCTTGGAACTCAAGGTGATTCAGGGGATGAAAGTGCGCGAGATCGCGATGAAACTGGCGATGAGCGAAAGCGACTTGTATCGCAAGCAACGCATTGCGATCCAAGAACTCTCAAAAACGCTTGCGGCGATGGAGGAACAGAGTCAGGAGAAGGAAAAATAGAGGGAAAAGAATAAAAACTGCGCCAGTCCATTTCCGGACTGGCGCAGTTTGTTATCTGGCATACAACCAGCATTTCACCTTGCGACGTTCACCCATATCAATCACCGGCGGTTCTTCCGCGCACTTGTCGAAAGCAGAAGGACAGCGCGGGGCAAAGCGACAGCCTTTGGGAGGATTGATCAAACTGGGCGGTTGCCCCGGAATGAACTCCAGTTGCTTGGTTTGCCGCAAGGTGGGCACACTCGCCATCAACTTTTGTGAGTAGGGATGCAGTGGTGCCGTGAAAAAGTGGTCCGCATCGTTCAACTCGACGATGTGACCGGCGTACATCGCGGCGACGCGGTCCGCAAGTTCGCTCGACGTAGAAATATCGTGCGTGATGAGGATGAAACTCGTTTCGGTTTCTTGCTTGATGCGTTTGAGCACGTTCATAATGTTCGCTTGTGTCAACACATCGAGCGCGGAGGTCGGTTCATCCAGAATGACCAAATCGGGACTGGTGACCAGCGCCATCGCAATCGCGACGCGCTGACGCATCCCACCGCTCAGCTCAAACGCATAGCGGCTCATAAAATCCACCGGCACCCCGACGCGTTGAAACACCTCGCGCGCTTGTTCCAAGCCTTCCTTCTTCAGACCAAAGTGCGCTTCGGTTGGCTCTGCCACCTGGTCACCCACACGAATCACCGGGTTGAGCGAGTTCATTGCCGCTTGTGGCACCATCGAAATCTTGACCCAGCGAATCTCGCGGCGATATTCCTCATCGCTCAATTCCATCAGATTGCGACCGTTCAACAGCACCTTGCCGGTATAGCGATACACATTGCGCGGCAAGAGGCGCAAGATCGCGCGCGCCAGTGTCGTTTTGCCACAGCCCGATTCGCCCAGGACGACGATTGCCTCGTTGCGACGCAGATCGAAACCGACTCCATCTACAGCTTGCACTACGCCTTTGGTTGCGCGAAAGTACAGATAGAGGTCTTCGACTTGAAGCAGCGTATTGTTTGTGGTCGTTGCCATCGTTACACCTCGCGCAAACGGGGATTAAAGATGCGGTCCAGCGCAAAGCCCACGGTAGCAAAACCCAGGCCGGTCACCATCAACAACATGGCGGGTTCCAGGACCCAATAATACATCCCTTTGTAGAGCGCGCCATTGCTGTACGCATCGTTTAACACTTTGCCCCAGGTGGGCAAGACCGGGTCACCCAACCCCAGGACCGCCAGCGACGCTTCCAGAAAGACGTACGAGGGAATCAGGGTCACGAAGGAGGGGATGAGTACGGGCAAGACTTTGGGCATCATATAGCGAAAGACCAGCCGCAGATCGTTCGCGCCATAGGCGCGCGCGGCTTCAATGTACGGCAACTCTTTCACCTGCAAGAACATCGAGCGATACACCTTGATGGACAGACTAAAGATGCTCAAGAGGATGACGACGCCCAGAATCACCCAGATACTGCGTGAGTAGAAGGTGCCGATGAGAATGAGAATGGGCAGCACCGGCAAGATCACGTTCACTTCGGTCAGGCGTTGGATGAGTCCATCCACCCAGCCGCCAAACCACGATCCAATCGCGGCGAGCGAAAAGGAGAGGAGCGTAGAACCCACTGCCGCCAGAAATCCAAATGCCAGTGCGATAGGCGCGCCCCAGAGCAACGCAATCATAATATCGCGGCGCCGATGATCCGTCCCCGCCAGGCCGTGCACCTGACCATACAACACCAACTTGGCATCAATGTCGCTCCCCTTTTCAAAAACCAAACCCTCGATCACCAGTTCATACTTGCCTTTGAGCGACACTGGCTTTGCACCTTCCTTGACAGTTGCCGGATCAGCAAAGAGGCCTACCTCTGGCGCCAAGCCGCCCAGGCGGCGGGTCAGACGCTGATCGATCGAAAGCGCAAAGCGTTCCGTTGCGCCGATGCTAAACTCCCCCAGTGCAATTTGCCGCCCGTCGGGAGTACGCCAAAAGATATTGAGGTGGGGCTTGCGTTGTTGAAACTTGGATTCCAAAAATAGATTGATTTCGTTTGGAAAATCGTCAAAGGGGTAGTGGAACGGCATGGTAATATCTACCGTGCGCATATCGTCCGCAACCTCCTGGGACTCTTTACGTATCTCGCCCCCTTGACGACTGTTCAAAACAATCGTGGTCGGCAAATTTTTCCCTGAAAAGATCGCGCTCCACTGGGGAGGTACATTCTTGGGATAATCTCCCCAGATCTCCTCGCCGCCGCGCCACAACTGAATCGCCTGGTCGTACGGAACGGCGACCACCGCATAAATCGCCCAGACCACCAACCCCAGGATCACGAACAAGCCAAAAATCGCCGAACGATAATGTGTCAATTCTTTAAGGTTCTGCAGAAAGGTGCTCATACACGTCTCTCCCCCCCGACTTTGACCCGGGGATCCAGGATAGCATAGACAATATCGAGCAGGAACACGGTAATGGCCAGCAGGTAGGCAATCAGCACCACCGATCCGACAATCACAGGCACATCAAAGATGCTGACGGCTTGATAGAGCAAGCGTCCCAGACCGGGCCAGGTAAAGACCGTTTCCAGAATGATCGCGCCTTGCCAGAGAAAAATGAGCGTAAAGGCAAACGAGGTCACAATCGGCGGAAGCGTCGGACGGAGAATATAACGCCGCTCGATGGCGCGCGAGGACAAGCCCTTGGCTTTGGCTAACTCGACATAGTCCTCGCTGGAATAAATGAGAAAGAAGGTGCGCCAGTTGTAAATCGAGTTAAAGATGGCGTTGATGATGATAGCGGTTACAGGCAGAATCATATGCCGAATCAAACTGAGCACATACTCTGGCACGGTCTCAGGCGGCGGCGCATCCACCATTCCACCGAACGGCAAAAGGCGTAACAAGGAAGCGAAGATCAAAATCAAAAAGATGCCGTAGAACCAACCGGGTGGCGCCGAGGTGGGTGCCAGCGCGATCACCATCTTGTCCAAAAGACTCCCATAGCGGCGGGAGAGATAGAGCGCGACAAACACCGACGTAAAGAAGAGCGTCAAGTTGCCGGTGGCAAAGAGCAAAATCGTCGCAGGAAGTCGCTCAAAGATGATTAGCCGCACCTGACGCGAGCCGCTATCACTCGACAAGTGTTCGGCGCGTCCCAGCGTCAAGGTGAGCGCGTCGGTGAGATAGTCGAGACTGCGGATGAAAAAGGGTTGGTCTAACCGCAGACGCTGAATCTCGATGGCGGCAATTTCGTCAATGCGCTGCCGGAGTTCGCTTGGCGGTAACGCCTGTAACTGTGGATCAGTCAGGACAATCATACCCGCCGCTTCCCGAATCTGCGCCATCCGTATCGTATCGAGATAGCCACCCATATTGGCGATGAGTACGGTCAAATAAACACCGACGACAACTGTAATGAACAGTGCCACGCCTCGATAGAGCGTGTATCTGAGAATGCGCGTCAGGGTATCGGGTAGCCGAATCCCTACACGGGAACGAGGTGCTGCTTGTTGGGTAAGAACCTCGGTGGTCATAGTTTGATCTCCTCTCTTGAATTCAACGCCAAGCCACCGTGACGACTGTTATGGGAGTGGGGGAGTGGGCGGCGGCGAAGCCGCCCGCCCACTCCCCCATCCTTGATTCCCCCTTACCACGCTGCTCCGGCGTGGGGAGGGGGCGAGGGGGTGGAGTTTTTCGCGATGGACGACACGACTGAGTAATTACCATTCCTCTCGTGATTCTACCCTCCACGTCGCTCCGGCATGGGGATGGGCAGGATCAAAGTTTTCACGTAACTGCTCAGCCCCGGGCTCGCTCGCTATCGGTTAGAAACTGACGACTAACACAAGCCGATGGCTGAGCCTGAATTTCGCCGTCGTGTCCCGGGAACGACCCCACTCATCCCCCTGCGTGGTGGGATAGGTTCTTGCAATCTGCTTCACGTCGTGTCCCGGGAACGACCCCACTCATCCCCCTGCCCCCTTCTCTCACCGCTTTGCAGAGAGAGGAGGGAGATGGGAACAGGGGCGTGGGCGGGCGGCTTCGCCGCCCGCCCACGCCCCCTCCCTTGATTC
>DAOTYB010000094.1:0-15154 GCA_034435315.1 Anaerolineae bacterium
TGGAAACGCCGATTCAATGCGTCCAGAGGCATCCAATAACCCAAAAGTAGTATCAGATTTGGTGTCTTTGACGCTTTTTCATACCAAATCGCAGGGTGCGAAAAACAGGCTGAGGCAGAGGTGGCGCCATTAGTTGATGGCCTGAGAACTCATTCATGGAAATGGCAGCACAACCTACCCCGTAGAGACTGAGGAGGAATCCGAGGCGGGTATCACTAGTCGCAAGACTAAATTTATGATTCCGCAAAACGCCAGGTCCCGTTGAGGGAACAAGGTATAGTCCATACCCTGTAGTAATACAGGTCAAGTAGGTCGTCAGCTCGTGCCGTGAAGACACTTCGCGGCCTGGGAGAGTGATCTCCCAGTCAAAACCAACTCATAACGGTGAAACCCCACGAGGGTAACACCGTGGGAAGTTGCTAATGGTGTCTGTGAATCTGACGCGAGAAGAACAATCTGTTGTAGTGGGTTCTTTGCTCGGTGATGGCTATATTGATAAGCACAATTCCCTGCAAATCGAGCATGGAATCGAACAGATTGACTACGTAGATTGGAAGTTCCAAATGTTGCGCTCAATTGCCGGCAAGTCGCCGAGGATAGTTTCGCGGTTCGACGCAAGAAATCGAAAGATTTATCGCTCAGTGCGATTCTATACTCGGTGTGTAATGGGGGATTTTCGGAGAATGTTCTATGATGGAAATAGGAAAATCGTCCCGGGCAATTTGAGCGAGATGTTGGATAATCTGGCGCTCGCAGTCTGGTTCATGGATGATGGAAGTCGAGGTGCTCATACCCGACAAGGTGTCGTGTTTAACACGAGTGCCTTTACTGAGGATGAGCAGTTTCATCTGCAACACATTTTGCGAGACAAGTTTGCTCTCGAGGTGAATGTGCATCACGTTGATAAGGGCTATCAGCTTTATGTGGTAGCCGCAAGTTACCAGCCATTCTACAATCTCGTTTCGCCGTATGTGATTCTGCAGATGAGGTATAAATTAGCTAACCCCGTAACGACTAAGTTCCGTAAATACGGAACGAGATAGTCATCGCGCTGCAAGGCAATCTAAGATGACTATCAGACGTTGGCTCTCGTGGCTCGACGCACGAGATGAAGGTATAGTCTAAATTCTTGAGCAATCAAGAAATGTTCGGAGGTGTTGGGTTAAGTCCCGCAACGAGCGCAACCCCTGTCGCTAGTTACACGTGTCTAGCGAGACTGCCGGATTAACTCCGGAGGAAGGCGGGGATGACGTCAAGTCAGCATGGCCTTTATGTCCTGGGCTACACACACGCTACAATGGGTGCTACAGAGCGTTGCCAAGCCGTGAGGCGGAGCTAATCGCACAAAAGCACCCTCAGTTCAGATTGCAGGCTGCAACCCGCCTGCATGAAGTCGGAGTTGCTAGTAAACGCGCGTCAGCCATAGTGCGTTGAATACGTTCCCGGGCCTTGTACTCACCGCCCGTCACGTCATGGGAGCCGGTAACACCTGAAGTCGGTGACCGAACCGCAAGGACGGAGCCGCCGAGGGTGGGACTGGTGACTGGGACGAAGTCGTTGATCCGTAAGGATGTTGCGACCTGCAGAAGAAATTCTGCAGAAAAATCCGACTGTATCGGTGAAAGCCTCTCTGAGGTAACACCGAGGGAAGTCGAGAAGGAAGGCAGTGATTATGCGCACAAGAGAACTGTACGAACGACGTCGGCGCTTGTCACTGAATTCCCTGCAGTGTTCGGTGCTTGTAGGTGCGATACTGGGAGATGGTGCGCTGATTCCTGCCAGTTCAGGACACGCAGAGGCTCGACTGCAGATTGAGCATCAGGCGGCTCATCGTGAGTACGTCTTTTGGACGTATGAAATCTTCCGAGAATGGGTATTGACGCCTCCAGTCAAGAGGCTTCTGACCAATTCATGGAGATTTCGAACGATTAGCCATGCTGAACTGGGTGAATATCGTGCGATATTCTACCAGGGAAACCAAAAAGTTGTACCCGTAAACATTGAAGAAATGTTAGATCCCATCGCTTTGGCCGTTTGGCTAATGGACGATGGCGGTCTAGATACAAGTCGAGCTTCATATACCATTAGCGTACACTGTTTTGCAGAGCAGGATGTTGAGAGATTGCGAGCGGCGTTTTGTAGCCGCTGGCAAGTCAGGTCATCGCTGCAATATGATGGAAAAGGAAAGCGTCTTTACATCCCGCGAGATAGTGCACCGAAACTGCAGAGTTTGATCATGCCGTATGTGCATCCGTGCATGATCGGTAAACTTTCTCTGACCCCGTAGAGACTACACGTCGGCTCCTCGCTGAGCACACAGCAGGATGAAGATATAGTCCATGCCCTGTGGCGACACGGGGACCAACATGAACAAGGTAGCTGTACCGGAAGGTGCGGCTGGATCACCTCCTTTCTAGGGAGTCAATTCTCACGATTGACCCCAACCTCTCGATTCGCAAACACTTCTTTCCTATCACTCCTCAGTTGTTAAGGTCAAGTCGTTGGATGGTTTGGGTTGTTGAATTGTTGAATCGTTAACGAACTTAACGAGCCAACGATGCAACCACCAAACGAGCGAACTAGATGGGCCTTTAGCTCAGCTGGTTAGAGCGTGCCTCTGATAAGGGCAAGGTCTGTGGTTCAAGTCCACAAAGGCCCATAGGGAATTTTGGATTTATGATTTCAGATTTCAGATTTCAGATTGAACGCCTCGGACAAATCTGAAATCGAAAATCTGAAATTTCGTCCGGGGCCATAGTTTAGTGGGAGAACGCCTCCTTTGCAAGGAGGAGGTCAGGGGTTCGAGTCCCCTTGGCTCCACTAACTTGACAAAGTGCGCGTTCTCGTTATAATGGCACGCAAGAGGTGTGACCAAAAGTATGTTAAATTATCTGATGGCTCGAATTGAATAGGGAGAGGTTCTGACACTTTCGTCGCGTCTTTTAACGACCTGGCGAACGTGCCAGGTCGTTTTGCGTCTCAGTGTCTGGCGGAGTGATCTCTGACGATTGTTGATCAAGGTCAGCAGTCGCTAGCGATCAAAACGCTAGAGCAGTTTCAGATTGACGAGGGTAGACATTCAACCTTTCGTCGTGTTCAATCTAAAATCTGCACTCTTAAATCTGAAATGAGAAAGCACCGCACCTTACCAACTGAATAGAAGGTACTCGCAAAATTTTGCGAGTGTGTGTATCCTAAAACACACAATGGCAACGATCACATCATTGGTGTGATCGTAACCGAGGTTCAATTCGCCAATATCCCGAGAGCAAAGCTACTAAGAGCACATGGTGGATGCCTTGGCGCCAAAGGCCGAAGAAGGACGTGGTTGGCTGCGATAAGCCGCGGGGAGCCGTCAACAGGCGCTATATCCGCGGATTTCCGAATGGGGTAACCCGCCTGGAGTCATGTCCAGGCACTCTGGTATTGAACCCATAGATACCAGAGAGGGCACCGAGGGAACTGAAACATCTCAGTACCTCGAGGAAAAGAGATCATTCCCCTAGTAGTGGCGAGCGAACGGGGAAAAGCCCAAACCGCTGTACCGTAAGGTACAGCGGGGTTGTAGGACTCGGCAGATGAGAGTTACCAAACTGATTTCTAGCAGAAGGACTCTGGAAAGATCCGCCAGAGAGGGTGACAGCCCCGTACGCGAAAGAGATCAGTCTCTCGTCGAGTTCCTGAGTACCACGGGGCACGCTAATCCTGTGGGAAGCTGGGGAGTCCACTCTCCAAGGCTAAATACCTTTGGCGACCGATAGTGAACCAGTACCGTGAGGGAAAGGTGAAAAGTACGGCTGTGAGCCGAGTGAAATAGAACCTGAAACCGTGTGCTTACAAGCAGTGGAAGGACTATGCCAGAGGTGCGCTGGCGCAAGCCGGTGCTGCTGGAAGGTCTGACCGCGTGCCTCTTGAAGAATGAGCGAGCGAGTTACTTCTCTGTGGCGCAGGATAAGGGAGTGACACCCGCATCCGTAGCGAAAGCGAGTCCGAACAGGGCGTCTAGTCGCAGGGAGTAGACCCGAAACCCGGTGAGCTACTCATGGGCAGGGTGAAGCGTGGGTAACACCACGTGGAGGCCCGAACTCACTAGTGTTGCAAAACTAGGGGATGACCTGTGAGTAGGTGGTGAAATGCCTAACGAACCGGGAGATAGCTGGTTCTCCCCGAAATGGCTCTAGGGCCAGCCTCGCGTGTTTAGTCGCGGAGGTAGAGCACTGGATTGGCTAGGGGGCATCACGCTTACCAACCCAAACCAAACTCCGAATGCCGCGACTCCACAACGCGGGAGTTGGACTACGTGGGATGAGCTTCGTAGTCGAAAGGGAAACAGCCCAGCTCGCCGACTAAGGTCCTCAAATCTATGCTAAGTGGGAAACGATGTGAGACTGTTCAGACAGCCAGGAGGTTGGCTTAGAAGCAGCCATCCTTTAAAGAGTGCGTAATAGCTCACTGGTCAAACGGTCTCGCGCGGAAAATGTAACGGGGCTCAAGCATAGTACCGATGTCGCGAACTCGGCCACGAGTGGTAGGGGAGCGTTCTGGGAGCAGTGAAGCACGACGGCGACGACGTGTGGAGCGACCAGAAGTGCGAATGCTCGCATGAGTAGCGCAAGTGGCGTGAGAAACGCCACCGCCGGAAGCCTGAGGGTTCAGACGCAAGGGTAATCCGCGTCTGGTTAGTCGGCCCTAAGCCGAGGACGAGAGTCGTAGGCGATGGACATCCGGTCAACATTCCGGAACCACCCGAATGGAGCGACGGGGTGACGCAGGAGGATAGCCCAGCCTACCCATCGGACATGGTAGGTGCCAAGCCGTGAGGAGTCGAGGGGAGCAGGCAAATCCACTCCCTGATCTGAGCGGTGGGCGGGACCGTAAACCGGGACACAAGTGGGTGAGTCCAGACTGCCAAGAAAAGCCTCTACGCGTTGAAATTCGGGTGCCCGTACCGCAAACCGACACAGGTAGGCGGCATGAGCAATGCAAGGCGATCGGGAGAACCTCCGTTAAGGAACTCGGCAAAATGCACCCGTAACTTCGGGAGAAGGGTGGCTGGCTGACGTGCGTGATTCCACAAAGCGTCGGCCAGTCGCAGAGAAGCGGCTCTACTGACTGTTTAACAAAAACACAGGTCTCTGCAAACGCGCAAGCGGATGTATAGGGGCTGACTCCTGCCCAGTGCCGGAAGGTTAAAGGGAGGGCTTAGCGCAAGCGAAGGTCCGAACTGAAGCCCCGGTGAACGGCGGCCGTAACTATAACGGTCCTAAGGTTCAAATTCGCGAGCCTTAGTAAAACCAAACTATATGCGGGAAACTCCTCGCACAGCCAAAAAGTACTCGACTGGAACTCTCCAGTCAGTAAAAATCTTTTTGGACAAGGGGACAATCCGCAGGGAAGACTCTCATAAAGAGTCGTTGGCGAACACACGCGCCCGCCACGACGGATGACAATAGAGGACGTAGGGCAAATTTTTCAAATTTGCCCCTCATTTTCGAAGGAGTTGTTCATGGGCGCGTGCGCCCGCCACGACAGATGAAGATATCCACCAAGAACATGAAGATTTTTTCTTCGTGTTCCTTCGTGACCTTCGTGGACAAATGGATTTTCGAAGGAGAAACCATGAGAGAACCCTCAGAGACTACACGTTTGGTCTCGTCTTCAAGACTCGCAGCCCAATGGGTAACTGGATTTGTGGATGGGGAGGGCTGTTTCTTCGTCGGAATCAATCCACATCCAGAGATGGCCACGGGCTATCAAGTCCTCCCGGAATTTACAGTAGTTCAACACGAGCGTGATATACAATTGCTGTATGCGCTGAAAAAGTTTTTTGGATGTGGGGTCGTGCGTCGTAATCACGGTGCGCGGATGTGTTATCGTGTTCGCAATGTCAAGCATCTACGCGAACGCATCATACCCTTCTTTGAGAAATATCCGCTCAAATCCAAGAAACGGTTGGATTACTATAAATTCAGGCGAGTGCTAACGCTAATGGAACGGGGTGAACATCTCACCCCAGAAGGAATCGAAAAGATCCGAACCATTGCGGCGGCGATGAATACAGGACGAGAAAGATATAGTCCGGCTCCTCTGGAAACAGAGTGAGATCTACCGAGCGAAATTCCTTGTCGGGTAAGTTCCGACCCGCACGAAAGGAGTAACAAGTGGAGCGCTGTCTCAACGGGGGACCCGGCGAAATTGAACTAGTGGTGAAGATGCCATTTACCCGCACTAGGACAAAAAGACCCCGTGGAGCTTTACTGTACCCTGGCATTGAGTTGAGGTTTGTTGTGCGTAGGATAGCTGGGAGGCGATGAAGCTGGGCTTGCGGGCTCGGTGGAGCCGTCGTTGAAATACCAGCCTCAATAAATTTCGACCCTAACGTCCCGCCGTAATCCGGCGGACGGACCGTGCCAGGCGGGCAGTTTGACTGGGGCGGTCGCCTCCTAAAGGGTAACGGAGGCGCCCAAAGGTTCCCTCAGGCTGAATGGAAACCAGCCGCTGAGTGCAAAGGCACAAGGGAGCTTGACTGTGAGACCTACAAGTCGAACAGAGACGAAAGTCGGGCTTAGTGATCCCACGGTTCGGTGTGGAACGGCCGTGGCTTATCGGACAAAAGCTACCCCGGGGATAACAGGCTGGTGAGGCCCAAGCGTTCACAGCGACGGCCTCGCTCGGCACCTCGATGTCGGCTCGTCGCATCCTGGGGCTGAATTAGGTCCCAAGGGTTGGGCTGTTCGCCCATTAAAGCGGTACGCGAGCTGGGTTCAGAACGTCGTGAGACAGTTGACCTAACGGTTGAGCTGTCGTTAAATTCGGCTATATGCTGGAAAGTCTGGTGAGAATCTGGCGCTACTCGTAACGAGTGACAAGGCGACCAGTGCAGATGACCAGCAGGAAAGACCCAGGGAATTTCAGATTTAAGATTGTAGATTTCAGATTGAGACACTAATCCCAATCTGAAATCATAAATCATAAATCATAAATCATAAATCTGAAATTGTGAGGGAATCCTCAGAGACTATACGCCGAATCCTGCTTCGGCAGGAAAGATATAGTCCGATCTGCATGGCGACATGCAGAAGTGGGCAGAAATGACCCACTCGCTCTGGGAAAGACCAGCAAGATACCGGTCTGCCAGAGTGGTAACAGAATGTCGGTCTCTATCCAGTGTGGGCGTAGGGGATTTGAGGGGAGCTGCCCTTAGTACGGAATGTGCTACTTGCAGGCGAAATCCTGCATGACAATTCGGCTAATAACGGTGGAGCCCGACCTCAGCATGTTCCATATCCTCTGGAAGTAGCGGTTACACCGCGAAGGCTGAGGGGGTAATACCGTGGGAAGAAAGCGCTTGTTTTCGGATGGATGATTCTACCAAAGCTTATATCGCTGGCTTTCTTGATGGCGATGGCAGCATTATGTTGCCAATCAAGCCACGCCGAGGCGTGCGGTATGGCTATCGAATCTATGCGACGCTCTGTCTGTATCAAGACGCTAGCCATGAGAAAGAATTGCTTGCGATACGCGACCAACTTCAGGTAGGTTATGTATCGCGACGCAAGGATGGCATAGCAGAACTGAGGATTGACGGATACGAGCGTGTGGAGCAAGTGTTGCGTCAGATGGGTGGGTACGTTCGGTTCAAGAGTCATCAAGTGAAATTAATGCTGGACGCACTCACGCTTCTGAAAGGCAACCTTACTGCTGAGCAATTTCTCCAGGTGTGTAGATTGGCTGATGAAATCGCTCACGCGAATTACACAGTAAGGAGAAAATACTCTGCGGCAACGGTAGAAGCATACCTCCGAAGAAAAGGATTGCTTTCCCCGTAACGACTGAGGCTTTGAGCCAAGATGGTAGTTGCTGTTCGAAAGAACAAATCTATGACTGCCATCATACGCCGACTCCTCCTCTGGGCTGCCAGAGAGGATGAAGATATAGTCTAAATCCCACAGTAATGTGGGGGGCATTGACGAGAGGACCAGGGTGGACGGACCTCTGGTGTGCCAGTTGTCCCGCCAGGGGCATCGCTGGGTAGCCAAGTTCGGCAAGGATAACCGCTGAAAGCATCTAAGTGGGAAGCCTGCCCCAAGATGAGATCCCCCACCGCGTCAAGCGGGTAAGCGCGGTCGTAGACTACGACCTTGATAGGCCGCAAGTGTAAGCGTGGTGACACGTTCAGCTAAGCGGTACTAATGCGCGAGGGCTTGCTCTCGGGATATTGATGAATTGAACCACGTGCCATTGCCTTCTATTCAGTGTTCGAACAATCAAATCGCTAACCAAAACAGATTCCTCTGGTGATTGGAGCGACGGGGAAACACCCGGTCCCATGCCGAACCCGGAAGTTAAGCCCGTCAGCGCCGATGGTACTGGCGGCGCGAGCCGCTGGGAGAGTAGGTCATTGCCAGGCGGGAATCTGTTTTTTGTTTTCATCTTCCTCTGAACCATGCGCTGTTTTGGTTTGACCACCAGTCGCCATCGCTGCGCGACGGAAGCGCAAGCCACAACCCAATTTTGCGCTGAGCATCAAGCACTCGCGCAAGACCAGCCGACAGATACCACGGTTGCCGATACGCGCCCCCTCGCGCGCCTGCTCCAGCGCGTTCGCCCAGCCGATGCGCGCCGACGCGTGCCAGACGACGCGCGCTTTGCGGTGCCGCGCTGGCTGGCGACAAGTTCTACGCCCCAAGTGATTGAGCACATGCTCAACCATCCCAGTTGTATGGTGCGCTGGTCAGCCGCCTTTGTGCTGCGCCGACGACGCGAGCCGGTGGCGATCGAACCGCTGTGGCAGGTTCTGCAAAACGACCCAGTGGGTTTTGTGCGTCAACAAGCCGCCGTTGCACTCGGCAAGATTGGTACGCCTGCCGCGCTGGGACCTCTCATCGAAGCGTTATGGCACGATCGCGATGCCGGCGTGCGTCAGGCGTGTGCCATCGCGCTGGGCAACCTGGGGTATCGGATTGCCGCGCAGGATTTAGCCGAGGTGCTGGAACGCGAGAGCACGGTCTGGGTGCGATGGGATTGTGCGCTGGCGCTGGGACAAATCGGCGATGGTGCGGTGGAGCGATTGCTCGCGGCGCGCGCAGAGACGGATCCGAGCGAGGTGGTTCGTGCTGCCTGTCGCGAGGCACTCGCGGAGATGCAAAAGCGTCAGTAGCGATACAAAAAATTGCGGCGAGGATTTCTCCTCGCCGCAATAGTTTTTGTTATGTACTGAATCGCAGAAAAGCCTCCACCAGTTTGGGATCAAAGGATTTGCCAGCCTGAGCACGCAGGTACTCGCGCGCTTGCTGGTTGCTCCAGGTGGTGCTGTACGGTGGCATTGAGCGCAGAATATCCCACGTGTCCACAATCGCAAAGAGGCGCGCCGCGAGCGGAATCGCTTCACCTTTCAAACCGCGTGGATAGCCGCTACCGTCCCACTTTTCGTGATGGCAGTAGGGTATCTCGAGCGCGGGCTGAAGGTATGGAATCGGCTGGAGTAACTGGTATGCCAGTTCTGGATGGCGACGCATAGCGGCGTCCTCGTTCAATGGGTCGGCGGAAGGGGAGACGGCGAGCGCGAGTTTGCCAATGTCATGCAACATCGCGCCATAGCGAATGTAAAGCAGTTGTGCTTCGGGGATGTTCAGAGCGCGCGCGAACTGTTCGGTTAACTCGGTGACGCGTTGAATGTGCCCCGCGCTCTCCTGCGCGCCTAGTTCGAGCGCGCGCGCCAGACTCTCGATGGTGGCTTCGTAGGACAATGCCAATTGCAAGTTGGTGCGCTGTACTTCCTCGTACAAGCGCGCGTTGTTGATGGCGAGTGCCGCCTGGAGTGCCAGCGTCTCGAGCAAGTTGATCCACTCGGCATCGGGAGAAAAGGGCGCGCGCCGAAAGACCTCGAGGACGCCGGTGAGTTGCCCTTTGGCAATGAGAGGTACACCACTGTAGGTGACGAATCCTTCGTTGGCGAAATGGGAGGTGTTGTCCGTCGTGACGTACGGCGTGAGGGTCAGCGTGCGGCGTTCCAGCGCGACGCGCCCCGCGTATCCTTCGCCGAGGCGCAGCGTGAGATGTTCGATGGGGCGGCGGAAACCCCGCCCGACCGTGTAAACGAGGGCGGGGATAGCGGGGTTGTACAAAAGCACATTTGCCGCGTCGGCGTGCAGTTGGCTCATCACTTGATCAATCAAAATGTCGAGCGTGACGCGCAAATCGAGACTGGCATTGATTGCCTGGCTCACGGCTTGCAAAGCCAGAAGATGGTTCAGCCGTTGCTCGGTTTGTTCGTGCAGGGTCGCGCGATGCAGCGCGCTGGCGGCGATGTCGGCAATCGCGACCAGCACGCGCACTTCGTCAGGGGCGATCGGGGTAGTGCGTCCAATGCTCAGTATGCCGATGACCTGATCGTGTGGTGTGATGAGTGGAACGCTGGCAAGCGCGCGGACCTCTTCACCCCAGTCCTTCCAGAAGAGGTTCGGGTCATTAGCGATGTCATCGGTGACGTACGGTTGTTTGGTTTCGAAGAGCAGCGCGCTCAAGCCCTTGCCCGGTGGCGTGCGGCGTCCCACTCCCTTTGCCCATACCCCGCGCGCACCTTCGATTACTGCTTCCTCTGTGGTCGTGTGGCGCGTAATGAGCGCGGCGGCTTGGGCGTTCATCAATTGCATCGTATGGTCGAGAATGATCGGCAGCATTTCTGCGCGCGTGGTGGCAGCGCGCAACGCTGCACTGATGGCGGCGACGGCTTGTATCTCGCGCTCGCGCTGGTAGTGTTCGGTCAAATCGGTGATGACCGCAATGCTTCCGATGATTTGCCCATTCCTCCAGCGGGGCACGCCGGTAATCGTCACGGGAACGAGATGCCCGTCGGCGTGAACGAGGCGCGTTTCGTAGGTGGAACTTTCACCACGATGGCGTTTGGCGCGTTGTTGAAGCAAGAGGGCGTGATCTTCGGGGATGGTGACATCGCAGGCGCGCTTGCCAATCAATTCCTCCGGCGCGCGTCCGAGCAGACGCGCGTACGCAGGATTGACGTACTCCAACACGCCCTCGCGGTTAACAACCGTGATGCCCTGTCCCAGCGTGTTCAAAAGTTGTTGGGCAAAGTCGCGTTCGGCTTGCAGGGCTTGTTCGGCGCGCACGCGCTCTGTGATGTCAGTGATGAAACCTTCCAGCGCGACGAGGGTGCCATCCTCGGCAAAGACACCGCGTCCCTGTTTCCAGACCCACTTTTCTTTGCCGTCGGCGCAGGTGATACGGTAGGTCATTTGGAACGGACGATTTTCTTGCAGCGCATTTTGCACTTGCTCCCGAGTCGGGGCGCGATCTTCTGGATGAATCACTTGCGCGTACGAGATTTTGCCATTGTGAACGAGTTCGGTAGGAGTGTAGCCGGTCAACGCGAAACAACCTTCGCTGACGAATTCCATCGTCCAGTTCTCATCGTTGGCGCAACGATACGCCATCCCCGGCAGATTGCTCAGCAAGGTTGCCAGGCGCCGTTCACTTTCGCGCAACGCGGCTTCGGCGCGTTTGCGTTCGGTGATGTCAAGCGCAGTAAAGGTAACGCCCTTGGACAGATCATTCGGGTCGAGCGGAACGGAGCTGAGCAACACATCCAGCACCGTGCCGTCTTTATGCTGCCAGCGTGTCTCAACCGTGCCGATACCGCGCTCGCGAATCTGACGATACTTTTCTGTGCCGACGTACTCGAAATCTTCGACGGTCGGATAGAGAATCCCCGCGCTTTGCCCGATGAGCTCGTCACGCGTATACCCGGTCATCTCACAAATTCGATCATTGACCTGCAGCAGCACGCGGTTGGAAACAACCCCAATACCGACGGGCGCGGCGCGAAAGATGCTTTGCAAAGAGGCAAGCAACGCGCGATTTTCGACGATGAGGCGTTGCTTTTCGAGCGCGTGCTCGAGCGCGGCGAGCAATTCGTCAGGATGGACGGGCTTGAGCAGATACCGATACGCGCCGTTGGCGAGTGCCTGAATCGCGCTCTCGAGCGTGGCATTGCCGGTCAAGATGAGCGCTTGCAGGTCGGGGTGTACGGCTTTGAGTTGGGGCAACAAATCCGCGCCCGAAATATCGGGTAGACGGATGTCCAGCAGCGCGAGGTGCAGCGCGTTCTGACGCGCCAACTCGAGCGCGGTCATCCCATCGGGAGCCGTAAGCACGCGATAGTTTTTGCGCGTGAGAATCATTTCCCACGTACGCAGAACGTCTAAATCGTCATCTACGATGAGAATGGTCGGTTGTTCTGTCATTGTCTAACCTCGTGTCAATGAGCCAATGTGTCAATGAGCCAATGTATCAATGAGCCAATGAGCCAATGAGCCAATGTGCCAAAGTGTCAATGAGCCGAATTTTTTTGGCAAGTTTGGCATATTTGGCTGATTTGGCTATTTTGGCACATTTACCGACTTTTCGATTTTCTCTAACAACGCCAGCACCTGGGCAGTGTCGAATGGTTTGTAGAGACACGCATACGCGCCCTTGCGGAGGGCGGTTTGAACGAGCGCGTTCATCTCTTCGCGATAGCCGGTGACCGTCATCACCGTCACGTTCGGATCGAGCGCGCGGATGGCAAGATACGTTTGCAAGCCATCTATCGTCGGTAATTTGAGGTCAATGAAGATGATCTGGTAACGATGTTGTTGAACAAGCGCGATAGCGTCTTCGCCGCTCTCAGCGTAAGCGACTGCATATCCTTTGCGTTCGAGGAGGCGCGTGAGGATGGCGCACGATTCAGGATAGTCGTCCACAACCAGCGCGAGGGCTTGGTGCCGCGTGACCACGCTTTCGATCAAGTGGAGCGCTTGTTCCACGTCCAATGGCTTGGTCAATACCGCGAGCACACCGGCATGCAAGCCTGCCTGCACGCGTTCCTCCTCGGCAAAGCCGGTCATCAGCACCACTGCGATGTCGGGCTGAATGTTCTTGAGGCGTTGATACGTCTCTACGCCGTCCAATCCCGGCATTCGGATATCCATCAAGACAAGGTCGAAGGGAACGGCTTGTACCTGCTGGATAGCCGCCAAGCCATCCGCCGCGACACTCACAGCATAGCCCTTGCGTTTGAGGATGAGCGCGGTGCTGCGCGCGAAATCGAGATCGTCATCTACGATGAGAATGTGTGATGTGTGTGATGTTGCGTTCATAGGATGCTCCTGAGAATTATGACGAAGGACGAAGGACGAAGGACGAATGACGAAGGACGAATGACGAAGGACGAAGGACGAATGACGAAGGACGAAGGACGGATGACGAAGGACGAAGGACGGATGACGAAGGACGAAGGACGAACGCCCGCCACCTGCCACCTGCCTCCCTGTCCCCACTGTCTCACTGTCCCACTGTCCTACTGTTCCACCGGCAACGCGACGGTGAACGTGCTCCCTTTGCCCACCTCGCTAGTGACGGAGATCGTGCCGCCGTGCGCTTCGACAATCAATTTGCACAACGGCAAACCCAAGCCCAGGCCGTACGATTTGGTCGTGAACAGCGGTTGGAAAAGTTTGTCGCGAATTTCTGGTGGAATGCCGGTGCCGGTATCCGTGACGCGAATTTCGATTTCGGATTTAAGATTTATGATTTCAGATTGAACGGATGGAGATGTGTCTAGCGAATCTGCAATCGGCAATCGGCAATCTGAAATCTGCTTTGCGCTGATGGTCAATGTGCCGCCACGTTCCCACATCGCTTGCGCGGCGTTGCGAATCAAGTTACTGAAAACGATGAGTAGTTGATCGGGATCTGCCTGCACCTCCGGCAGCGCGTCATCGAATTCACGCTGGACGACGATGGTGTTCGGCAGCGCCGCTTGCGCGAGCGCGTTATCGAGGACAGCGCGCACATCAATGGGACGACGCACCGGCGGTTGCGGACGCGCAAACGCCAGTAGACTCGTGATGATGCGATTGGAGGCTTCGATCTGACGCGTGAGAATGTCGAGCACTTGGCGCGTAGCCTCATCTGGCGCGGGAAGCATCTGGCGGAGTAGATACGCTGCGTTGCTGATCGCGCTCAAGGGACCACGCAGTTCGTGACCGATGCCGCCGGCAACTTGTCCCAGTAGGGTCAAGCGTTCCTGTTGCAACAATTTTTGTTGCGCGGCGCGCAGTTCGCGTGTGCGCTCCTCCACCATTTGCGCCAGGTGTTCCGAGTATTCCTCCAGCGCGGCTTGAGCGCGTCGTTGTTCGGTGATGTCGCGCGCGGTCGAGAGTGCGCCAATCACATTGCCGTGCGCGTCCCGTAGCGTGCGACACCACCATGCCAGCAAACGCTTTTCGCCATCTTGCCGCCGCTGCCAACTTTCGACGTAAATCACGTCCTCCTGCTTGCCGTTGAAGAGCGGTTGCACGATGGCGTAGGTGTCTTGCTCACCTTCGAAGTAAAAATCGGCGGGTTTGCCAATGACATCTTTGCCAAAGAAGGCATAGCCCGCTTCATTTGCCCAGGTGTACACCTTGTTCGTGTCCACTTCCATGATGATGTCTGGAATTGCCGCGAGCATCGCCTGGTAACGTGCGGACATTGCGCGCAGCGCATCCTCCGCCGCCTTGATGCGCAGCATCCCTTGTACGCGCGCGACGAGTTCACGGTTGGAAATCGGGCGTGTGAAATAGCCATCCGCGCCCGCTTCGATACCGACGGCTTGATCCTCGGATTCGGTCTTGATGCCGGAAAACAGAATGACGAAACTGTGCGCCAGTGCAGGATCGGCTTTGAGTTGCCGACAAATTTCCACGCCGTTGGGTTTGTCCATCACCACGTCGAGTAAAATCAAATCGGGTGTGTGTTCGCGCGCCAGACGCAAACCTTCGGCGCCGCTGGCTGCTTCGATGACGGCGTAACCCGCGTCGCGCAAAATGCGACTCGAGACTTGAAGCACAAATGGATTATCGTCCACAACCAAAATACACGGGGGGTGGTTCATCTTCCTCCTCTACGACTGCCGACGGCCGACGGACGACCGCCGACCGTCGCGAATTTTATTCGCGCGCGATGCTATACTCCAAACGGTTAGGTTTTTAACTTTTAACTACCCCGCCTCTGAGCATCGCTCGCCGTCGGTTGGAAACTGACGGCTCGCGCGAGCCGATGGCGAATTGTAACGTCGTTCCCTGAGAACAACCCCTCTCATCCCCTGTCTCTT
>DAOTYB010000095.1:0-3125 GCA_034435315.1 Anaerolineae bacterium
CGGCCGGTGTCTATCGGCTGGTCATTGGAGTGTACGACGCGACGACGGGCGTGCGTTTGCGTACGAGTGACGGTGCAGATTACGTTTTGTTAGCGCCACTGGTATTACCGTGATAGGCTGCTCTCTATGAAACCCAAACTCAAAATCATTCCGCTGGGCGGCGCCGGCGAAATCGGCAAGAATATGACGCTGGTCGAGTACGCCGACGCGATTCTGGTGATTGACGCGGGCTTGATGTTTCCCAAAAGTGAGATGCTCGGTGTGGACATTGTCATCCCCGACATCACCTACTTGCTGGCTCATCGCGACCGCGTGCGCGGCATTGTCATCACGCACGGGCACGAAGACCACATCGGCGCGTTGCCCTACCTCTTGCCGCGCCTCAATGTGCCGATTTACGCTACACCACTCACGCGCGGTTTAATCGAAGTCAAACTCAAGGCGCACAAACTTTTGAGCCACGCGACACTCCATACGATTTCCACGCGCGACACCTTTTGCATCGAGCCGTTCACTATCGAGACCTTTCACGTGTGCCACAGCGTTCCCGATGGCATTGGTCTGGCGATTACCACACCCATCGGAACGCTGGTGTATTCGAGCGATTTCAAGTTCGATCCCAGCCCGGTGGATGGACATCTCACCGATTTTGCCAAACTGGGCGAACTGGGTGGACGGGGTGTGCTGGCGTTGACGAGCGATAGCACGAATGCCGATTCGCCCGGTTATACCCCGTCCGAGATGAGCATCAACGATAGTTTCGCGCGCGTGTTTGCATCGGCGCCGGGGCGCGTGATTGTGGCAACGTTTGCCTCGAATATCTCGCGTATTCAACAAGCGATTGACATTGCCACGCGCTATAACCGTAAAGTCGTCATTATCGGACGTTCGATGCAAGACAATGTCAAAATCGCCATACAACTGGGTTATCTCCGTGTACCCAAAGAGGGCTTGATTCGCGTGGATGAGATGTCGCGGTATCCTCCGCATCGCCTGGTGATTGTGTGCACCGGCGGTCAGGGCGAGCCGACCAGCGCGCTGGTGCGGATGGCGAATCGCGATCACAAGCAAGTGTCACTGGTGCCGGGTGATACGGTGATTCTCTCTGCCACGCCGATTCCGGGGAATGAAGAGACGGTCAACCGTACGCTGGATAATCTGTTTCGCGCCGGCGCATTCGTGTACTATTCCGATTTGATGCACGTGCACGTTTCAGGACATGCCAGTCAGGAAGAGCAAAAATTGCTGATCAATCTCTTGCGCCCCCGCTACTTTATTCCCCTGCACGGTGAGTATCGGCATCTGGTCTTGCACGCGCGGCTGGCCGAGTCGCTGGGTCTGCCCGCCGAAAATATCTTCGTCGTCGAAAATGGCGCCGTCATCGAATTCGATGAGCAGGGGCACGCGCGTCTCGCGCGCGAGCGCGTGCCCGCCAGCGATGTGCTGGTGGATGGTCTGGGAGTTGGGGATGTGGGGAGCACGGTGTTGCGCGAGCGGCATCATTTATCGGCGGATGGTTTTGTTGTGGCAGTGCTCACGCGCGATGCGCGTACCGGCCAAGTAGTGTTTGGACCCGAAATCATCACCCACGGCTTTGTCTATGCCGAGCAATCCGAAGAGATACTCGCCGGTGCAAAGCAGGTCATCGTGAACACGTTGAAGAAAGGCGGTGGCGATACCGCGCTCAGCGTCAAACTCAAGGAGACGTTGAGTCAATACCTGTTCCAACAAACCCATCGCCGTCCGATGATCATTCCCGTCGTGACGGAGGTATGAGGAGAACGAGAAAAAAGCGCGCCGCGCGGCGGTCGTCCGTCGGCGGTCGTGTTTAACGGAGGAATGTTACGATGCCAAGTCCAGTCTATTTTGGTTCTGCGCGGCAGTGTCGGCTAGAAGCCAGAGAAACACTCCCCGCTAAACTCGATTTGATTTTAGAACGTCTGCGTCTGCGTGAGCGTGTCAAAGATGAACTCGTGGCAATCAAAATGCATCTGGGCAACAACATCGGCTATTCCACGGTGCATCCGGTCTTTGTGCGTAAAATCGTTCAAGCCGTGAAAGAGGGCGGCGGCAAACCCTTTGTCACTGATGTCCACTGGGACGTTAAAGGTGCGGAAGAGCGCGGCTATTCATCCGAAACGCTGGGTTGCCGCGTCTATCCTGCGGCGGGTCTGGACGAAAAGTATTTTTACAATCACACCTATCCGTTCAAGAACATTCAAGAATGGGGTGTGGCGGGAATGATTCAGGATGCTACCTTCCTCATCAATCTCGCGCACGTCAAAGGACATCCCAGTTGCGGCTTTGGCG
This sequence comes from Anaerolineae bacterium, assembly GCA_034435315.1. GTDB lineage: Bacteria > Chloroflexota > Anaerolineae > UBA4142 > UBA4142 > VGOB01. The sequence goes on from DAOTYB010000095.1 coordinate 2,311, forward strand.
CGGCATTCAAGAACATTGCTCTCGGTTGTATGATTGGCAAGACGCGCAGCGCGATGCACGACACGATGCACTATGATCGCTACTGGTTCGCGGAACACTGCCCCGATGCAGAGACGCGGCAACGTATCATCGCCGCCTGTCCCCACAAAGCAATCGTCGAAGACAAGGATAATCCCGCCGAACTGCACCTTCACTTTGAGCAGTGTAATCAATGTGGTCGTTGTTTACAGGTCGCGCCGCCGAACAGTCTCAAGATTGACCCGGTGAATTTTTACGCTTTTCAAGAAGCGTGCGCCATCAGCGCAAAAATCGTCCTTTCGACGTTTGTACCGGGCAAAATGATTCACCTCAGTCTGGCAACGCACATGACGCCGGTGTGCGATTGTTTTGGCTTTACCAGTATGCCGATTCTGCGCGATGTTGGCATTTTCGGTTCGGACGATATTGTGGCGATTGATCAAGCCGTACTTGACCTGACCGCGCGCGAACGGCTCATCGAGGAAAACGTGCCGACGGCGATGGAAGTGCATACGCGCGAAGGTCATCCCTTCCGCCAGTTGCACGGACCGCTCAAAGACCCGTATCAAGTGGTCGTGTATGGTGAGCAACTGGGCTTGGGTTCACGCGCGTATGAATTGATTGATGTCCTGCCGGTGGAACAGATTACGCGCGCGCCGATCGGGTACATCTCTGCTCAGGGATGACGGTAATTATACCTTCAACGGTCGCAAACTTTCATTTTGGTTTGCCCAGTACGGCTTGACCCCACTCATTCCCCTGCCCCCTTCTCTCCCCGCGTGGCGGGGAGAGAAGGG
>DAOTYB010000096.1:0-2368 GCA_034435315.1 Anaerolineae bacterium
GAAATACCTGGCGCACTACGTAGCGATCTTTGAGTGGGCATACAATCTCAAAGAGGTCACGTTGGACTACTTACGACGACTCTTGGGCTGTTTCACCCCTAAACCCATATGAGCGTTCCCTTGTTTCCCCCTCCCCACGCCGCAGAGCAGCGTGGGGAGGGAAAATTAGTTGAGTGAGGGTGAGGGCGGCGACGCCGCCAGCCCTCCAGCGTGCAAACATTATAGCACGGCAGAAAAACGTCCGCAAAAAATGCACAGGGCGTGTGCAAAGTCGCTTGACAGATTGTCGGGCAACTCAAGTCGCAGCAACAAGCACTGCCAGGTCGCCCTGCGGCGACTCGAGCAGCCGACGCAGGTCGGCTTTGCGTGGTTGTTGCGGCGGTTTCAACCGCTCATGCCTGACTTTGCACACGCCATGAAAAAATGCACTCATCCGCTTGACAGAACACTTGTTCTGTGATATAATCCCACGTAGAACAAGTGTTCTGGTTCGAACGGAGGGATGTGTGAATCTCAAACCCTGCCCCTATCGCCGCGCTAACGCTGACGGGCAGATTCTCTGCGATAAAATCAAAACGGGTGACCGCGAAGTGAACGCGGCAGTGTGCCGCGCCTGCCCCATTGCAGAAATCAACTGCGCGCATCTACGCGCGACGCTGGAACATCACACGCGCCCACCGATTATCGTCCGCTGGGGCAATGGCAAATCGGAAGTGTGGGACGATTTCGCACAAGAATCGTTGACGTTCGCGCGCGCTGCGTGCGCCGAACGCGTGATGCCCATCACCTCACCGCGCGATTGCGTCGGCTGTACGTTGCGCCAGGCGCTCACCGAGTCACCGCGCGCTGCGGCGCGTCCTGCGACACCTGCCCCGCGTGCTACCGCGCGCGCCGCTACCCCACCCACGCCTGAACCCGATGCGCGCTCTCAGATGGTCGCCCAAAAAATCATTCAACTGCAAGAATGGCTAATACGACAAGCCCGCTCACCACAAACGTCAGAAGAAACGCGTGAACCGACGCAAGCCGTCTCCCGTCCCGTTGCGCGTCGTCCGCGCGAAGAAAAACGCGTCGGTTGGACCGACTAGTCCAACGATGGAAAAGCACACCTTGAACTTGCAAGCCGACAAGATCGAAATGGTCCTCGCGGCACACAAAGCTCCCGCGCGCGTCTGGGGTGGTCGCCTGACGCCGCGCACCGTGCAATTTCACCTTGCCCCTGCCGCAAACACCAAACTGAGCAAGTTGGAAACCCTCACCGAAGAAATCGCGCTCGCGCTCGGTGCTCCTTGTGCGCGCCTGACACGCGTGAACGGTACGCTCTCGCTCGAAGTGCCTCGCAACGATTCGCGCTTTGTCTCGCTCGATGAACTCGCGGCACGCATTCAAAGTAATGCCCATTTGTATCGCGCAGTGCGTTCGGCAGGTATGGCGATTCTGGGACTCGATAGTGAAGGTGTGCCCCTCTTGTTACGGCTCCCATCGCCCGATGTAGCGCATTGTCTCATCGCCGGCACCACCGGCAGCGGCAAGACCGAACTCGCGCGCACCATCATCGCCTCACTCATCCGACATCAAAGACCGCGCGATGTGCTCCTCGCGCTGTTCGATCCCAAATGGCACGGCTTTGCACCTTTCCACAATGTGCCCCATTTACTTTTTCCGATTGTTGCCGATCCGGAGGACACACTGGTCAAAATGCGCTATCTGGTGACAGAGATGGAACGCCGCAGTCATCTGCTCATTGAACGACCGCTCATCGTGATTGCGATTGACGAGTTGACCGATTTGCTACAGGTGTGCGGCAGTGAACTCGAAGCATTGCTCTTGCGCCTCGTGCAACGTGGACGCAGCGCGGGAATGTCGCTCATCGCTTGCACACAAAAGCCGACGGCGCGCGCGGTCGGTGGACTGGTCAAGGCTAATTTTCCGGTGCGCATCGTCGGACGCGTCGCGAGTACGGATGATGCGCGCGTCGCGGCAGGGATCGGTGGAACCGGCGCGGAGAAACTGGCAGGGCGCGGCGATTTTCTCCTGATTGCGTGCGGGCAAATCATTCGCTTTCAAGCCGCGTACACAAAGGTAACTACCCAGCACCAGACATCGTCCGCTGTCGGTTAGAGACCGACGGCTAACGCAAGCCGATGGCTGCGCCTGAATTTCGCTGCGTTGTACTGGCAAAAAAATCTTTCGCCTCTACGGGAACAGCCCCACTCATCCCCCTGCCCCCTGCTCTCCCCGCTTGGCGGGGAGAGCAGGGGGAAATGGGAGTGGGGTGAGGGCGGGCGGCAAAGCCGCCCGCCCTCACCCCCTTCGATGATTCCCCCTCCCCACGCCGCAGAGCGGCGTGGGGAGGGGACAAGGGGGT
>DAOTYB010000097.1:0-6703 GCA_034435315.1 Anaerolineae bacterium
CCTTGATTCCCCCTCCCCACGCCGCCAAGCAGCGTGGGGAGGGGGTGGGGCTTTTCGCGAGAGACGACACGGCTGAGTAATTACCTCGTGGGAGCGCGACAACGCGCGTTAATTCACCACTAAGGAGATGAAATGAAAAAACACGGAAAAAAGTACCGCGCGGCGGCACAACTGGTAGATCGCAACAAATTCTATGCACCGCGTGAAGCCATCGCGCTTTTGAAAAAGATGGTTTACAGCGAATTCAACGAGACCGTTGAATTGCACCTTAAAATGGGAGTAGATGTCAAACAAGCCGATCAAATCGTGCGTGGTGTAACTTTGTTGCCACACGGCACGGGCAAACAAGTGCGTATCGCCGTCTTTGCAGAAGGTGATGCGGAACGCATCGCGCGCGAAGCCGGTGCGGATATTGTCGGCAGCGATGATTTGATCAAGGAAATCGAAGGTGGGCGTCTCGATTTCGACATCGCGGTTGCTATACCCCAGATGATGGCCAAAGTCGGACGCGTGGGTAAAATTCTGGGCACGCGTGGTTTGATGCCCAGTCCCAAAGCCGGCACCATCGTCCCGCCCGACCAATTGCCGCGCCTCATCAAGGAATTGCGGATGGGGCGAGTGGAATTTCGTACCGACAAAACCGGTAACATCCACACAGTCATCGGTAAGATCAAATTCACCGATGAGCAGTTGTACGAAAATATGGTCGCGGTGCTGGATGCGATTGTCCGTGCCAAACCCGCTGCTGCCAAAGGGCAGTACATCAAGAAAATCGTTCTCACCAGCACAATGACACCCGGCATCCGTCTGGATGTGAACGAAGCGTTGAACATTCGAGCCGCGTGATTTGCGTTAAATCGAAAATCGAATACAATGGGTGTGCGCCGATGACCGCAGGTGCATCCAATCCGATGCTTAATCTCCTGCCGAGGCAAAGACGAATCCCGCGTCCCTGCACTACCAGTGCGCGGTATGTATCGAATTGCAAGTCTTTGTGTCGTTATCTCATCGGCACAAAGACTTTTTTTCTTTGAGAATGGAATCGAGCACTCTCTAATCTCTAATCTCGATTCTCTATACTCCAAACGGGCAGGTTCTTAACTTTTAACCACTCGGGCATCCGTCTGCTGTCGGTTGGACACGAGCGGCTCACGCGAGCCGATGGCGGAATTGTGCCATCGTTCCTTGGGAATAGCCCCTCTCATCCCCCTGCCCCCTGCTCTCCCCGCTACGCGGGGAGAGCAGGGGAGAGATGGGAGGGGGATGTGGGTGGGCGGCGAAGCCGCCCACCCACATCCCCGTTCCCCTGATGCCTCCTCCCCACGCCGCAGAGCGGCGTGGGGAGGAGGTAGGGGGTGGGGTTATTGCGCGATGGTCAACACAGCTGAGGAAATGACCTTTTTCAAAAACAGACAACGCCCAAAAACGCCCGTAGACAGTCATGATGCGGGCTTGGCCAAAAGTAAAAAGCTCAACTGTTTGGAGTATAATCTCCACTGGAGGAGGTGAATTCCCTTGCCGATTACCAAAGAACGTAAAGAGGAAATCGTCGCGCAACTCACCGCCGATCTCAAAAACACTCAGGCACTCATTCTCACCGACTATCGCGGCTTGTCGGTGGCAGAATTGCAGACGTTGCGCAATCAACTGCGCGGGATGAAAACCGGCCTGCAGATTGCCAAAAACACACTGGTTGCCTTGGCGTTACAGCGCGCGGGAATGCCGGTGCCGCAGGATTTGTTGGAAGGTCCCACCGCGCTCGTTTTCTGCTACAGCGATATTGCTGAACCCGCCAGAACACTCAACACCTTTTTGAGAGAAAAGGAACTCAAAGTCAAAGGGGCGATTCTGGGAGGCAATGTGTTGCGCGGCGCCGAAGCCGAAGCCCTTGCCACGCTCCCTTCGCGCGAGCAATTGTTGGGCAAACTGCTGGGCACGATCAATGCTCCAGGTACTCAGGTCGCTGGCGTCATCGCCTCGGGCATCCGCAAGGTGCTTTACCTGATCCAAGCGCGCATCGAACAACTGGAAAAGCAAGGCGCGCCAGCGTGAGTTTCAGGTTGCAGGTTCAAACGTGCCACCCGAAACTTGAAACAAACCACTCGCAAACACCAATCACAAAAGGAGTAATTCTACAATGGCATCCGAAAAAATCACCAAGATCGCTGAAGAGATTCAGGGCTTGTCCCTGCTCGAGGCGGCAGAACTGGTTAAACTCCTCGAAGAAAAACTAGGCGTGAGTGCCGCCGCCCCGGTCGCTGTCGCGACCGTAGCCGCTGGCGCGCCGGCGGCTGGTGCCACACCTGCGGCAGCACCCGCTGAAGAAAAAACCGAGTTCGATGTGATTCTCAAAGACGCAGGCTCGCAGAAAATTCCTGTCATCAAAGTCATTCGCGAAATCGTCGCGGGACTCGGTTTGAAAGAAGCCAAAGACCTTGCCGAATCCACACCCTCCACCATCAAAAAAGGGGTCAGCAAGCAAGAAGCAGAAGACGCCAAAAAGAAACTCGAAGCCGTTGGCGCCACCGTCGAAATCAAGTAACACTTCCCAAACCCGTTTTCTTGCCGAAAATGGGTTTGGGGTTTATTATCGTGCCAACTGTTCCGCTGTGAGACAGGGCAATGCCAACCTCTCTCCTCCCCGAGTATCTTCCCCAATACCTCTATGGCGTCCACGATTTGGGCGGTCAGGTCCCAATGCTCAAAGCCCAGCGACTCGGCTGGCTGGTGGACGCCGTAGATTTGCGTGTTCAGGCTGGCACCGATTACACACGCCTTGCCGACGCGGGCTTGGGCATCCTTGTTTGTCTGAACAACGGCAATGATCTGGCCGGCACATTGCCCCCGTCCGATCAGTATGACGCGTTTGCCGCGCGTTGTGCCGCGTACGTCGCGCGTTCGCCCGGCGCGCGCATCTGGCTCATCGGTGACGAGATGAACCGCCGCGCCAGGCACCCGCTCTTGCCCGACGGCTCGCGCGAAATCATTACCCCCGAACTGTATGCCCTCTGCTTTCTCAAATGTCGCGAGGCGATCAAAAACGTTCCCGGTCATGCTGAGGATTGGGTGATTCCTGGCGCCATCGCGCCCTATCAGGTGGATACCGGCGACTGGGTGCGCTATCTGGTGGATGTGCTCACCTTGCTCGATACGGAGGTGGACGGCATCGCGCTGCATTGCTACACGCACGATTTCAGCGTCACTCAAATCACCAGCGATGTGTTGCTGGACCCGCCGTACAATCACTATCATTCCGATTTTCGCGCCTATCGCGATTTTCTGAACGCCCTCCCGATGCATTTGCGTTCTCTGCCCGTCTTGATTACGCAAACGTCACCGCTCGCGGGTTGGGAGAATGCCAACATCGGCTGGATTCAGGCGGCGTACAAAGAAATCGCGGAATGGAATGCCGATCCAACCCATCAAGCGATTCAAGCCCTGGTGTTGCATCGCTGGCAATCCACGCCTGAGCATCCTGAATGGGGTTTGCAAGACAAGCCCGCGTTGCACGACGATTTTCTCGCGGCGATGGCAGAAGGGTATCGCGTGCGCTGGTCGCCGCCGCTACCGCCGCTGGAGGAATCTCCCGCCGCGCCGGCACGCGTCACGCCATCCGAACCACCCCGCGTCATTCAAACGCCCGCGTACGCCGCGCAACTGCTTGCGCACGACACGCCGGTCGCGCTTGTGCCGGGACAAGTGCACACGGTGAACGTGCGCGTCAAAAACATCGGCACAGCCACGTGGCACGCGCGCGGTGCGGCGGCGGTGCATATGGGCTATCGGTGGTTCAATACGCGCGGGGAACTGCAACGCGATGTAGAAGATCGGCGGACTGCCTTGCCTGACGATGTGGCGCCAGGCGCGGAGATTCTTTTGGGGGTATGCCTCGGCGTACCACGAACACCGGGCATCTATCAACTACAGTGGGATTTGAATTACGCGGGCGAGCGCTGGTTTACCGACGCGCGCGCGTCGAGTGTGCTGGTGTACGTCACGGAGATGCCGCTTGCCATTACCGGTTGGCGTGTCGAAGCCTCGCACAATCCACTTCAGGTCGCCCACGCGCTCGATGGCGATCCGCTATCGTTCTGGTCAGGTGGCACAGCGCAAATGCCGGGGCAATGGTTTCGCCTGAATTTGAATGCGCCGCGCTGGGTGGATGGCATCCAGTTTCTCAGTCCGGGAAAAAATTTTCCTGCCGGCTATGTCCTGCGCGTCTCGGCGGATGGCAAGACGTGGCTTGACCTTGCGCGCGTGCCGCAAGGCAATACCTTCGATGTGATGCACGTGTTCGCGCCGATGCTGGTGCAGTACGCGCAGATTGATTTGCTGGCAGCCGCACACGCGCCCTGGATGATTTCAGAAATCCTGGTGCATCCCGCGCTCCCCTGGAATGCTACGGCAAGCCACAATGCGCGCGCCGCGCGCCGCGCGATAGACAATCGCGCCGAAACGGCGTGGACGAGTGGGGTGCCGCAAACGCCCGGTATGTGGTTCCAACTCGATCTGGGCCGCATCGAAACGGTGAGTGGCGTGAGCCTGAGCGCGCCGCAGAATGAACATCCCCGCGGCTTTCGCCTCCTGCTGTGGAACGCGAGCGCGCAGCGCTGGCAACTGGTGTGCGAACGCACTGATAATCGCGCGCCTGTACAGACGATCTTTCCGGCACAGCCGACGCAATTTATCCACATTCAACTCACGCAGGCGAGCCACCTCCCCTGGGCGATTCAACATCTACGCGTCACGCGCGAGATGGAAGGCTGGTTGGGACCCCGGCTTCCCACAGAATTGGCACCCAGCGCGACGCATCACTGATGCGTTGCGCCGGGTGTCACCATTCCTGTCATCTCCTCGCACAATCGCCACAAACGTTGTTGCGCCTCTCTATCGTACGAAGCCGGCGAGGAAGCATGCGGCTGACATTTTCCAAAATATTTTCCCGTCACGCCCTCCACTTCGGGTGCGGTCGCCAGATACACACCCGTTTGCGCGCCTTGTTCGACAGGAAGGGCTTGCAAGGCAAAGATGGGATTCACAATCCACTTGAAGAATCCTCCATGGCGCGCAATCAAATTCGTCCGCACTGCCCCGGGGTGAAAAGCATTCACCGTCACGCCGGTGCCTTCCAGCCGACGCGCCAGTTCGTACGTGAACCAGAGGAGCGCCAACTTGGAATTGTTGTACGCCTGCAAACCATTGTACCGACGCTTCATTTGCACATCGTCGAAATCGAATTTGGCGTTCTTGTGCAACGCTGAGCCAACGTTGATGATGCGCGCCGGTGCACTCGCCTTGAGTACATCGAGCAACAGGTGAGTCAGCAGAAAAGGCGCCAGTACATTCACGGCAAAGGTCATTTCGATTCCATCCACACTCTCCTGCCGGCGCATCATTACCAACCCGGCGTTATGGATGAGCACATTGAGTCGCGTAAAGCGTTGACGAAATTCCTCTGCCAGCGCGCGCACTTGTGCTTGTGACGACAAATCAGCAAGCAAGGCTTCAACGCTGGCACCGCCCTGCGCGCGAATGTGTGTGACGGCGGCGGCAGTCTTGTCCGGCTGACGCCCGACGATGACCACAGTGGCGCCCCGCTGTGCCAATTGTTTGGCGGTTTCCAGACCAATGCCCGATGTAGCACCGGTCACCAGACAGAGTTTGTTTTGCATTATGCCCTCGCGTGATTCATAGGTGTTCTGGCAGAACGGCACCCAGCCGTGCCAGATGTTTGCGAATCATCTGTTCTTCCCAGTATCGCATCAAGCGCGCCGCGTACGGATACCTTCGATAAAACGGCGATAGATCAACCAACTCGTGCAACGTCCGTACACGCGGCAACAGTTCGCGCACCGTTTGATCGCGCGCTGCAATGATCTCTCGATAGCGTTGCAAGCGTGCAGGAATATCGTCGGTGAAAATGCCCTTGTGACTCGATACGACCACGCGCGGTTCAAATGACATCACCCGACCAATCGCCTCTTCAAAAGCGGTTGCATCCGATTCGGGATTCGCGTACCAGGGTCCAAACGTTGTCAGGTCAATATCGAACAACAGCATCACGCCATAGTTCGGCTCAAAGAGGCACATATGGTCGGCGGTGTGTCCGGGGGTATGCAGCGCGACCAGTTTGATTTTGCCAAAATCAAAGACGTGCCCTTCGGCGTACGTGTGTGTCGGCAAGGCGGTCTGCAAGTGCGTTACCGCGCGAATCAAGGTGCGCCATTCACTCGCCAGTTCTTGTCCAGCAAAGCGTACGCTAAGGAGTTCCAGATCACCAAAGGTATCGGCAGTGTACACCGGCGCGTAAATAGGCGTGCCGTTGAAGCGCCAGTTGAGTGCGATGTGATCGGCATGGCTGTGCGAGGCAATCACAATGTCAATGTGGCGTTCGCGCTGTAGCGTTGCCAGCACCTCTTCACCGCAGCCGGTATCAATGAGGGCGTGCACCGTCCCTTCGACGAAAAGACTGTGCGCGTACGGAAAACGCCCATCGTTCTCTGCCGCAACCAGATACAAACCGGGAACAATTTCTTTGAGGTTCATCGGATATATGATAAATCAGAAACGCGTTTTCGACAAAAAGTTACTGTAACCGTTCAGGTGTCCTTGCGAGGAGCGTTTTTTGCGACGAAGCAATCTCCGCGTTACGATCTGCGGTGGGCAACGTTGGGGATTGCTTCGCAGAAATCGCTACTCAGAA
>DAOTYB010000098.1:0-9189 GCA_034435315.1 Anaerolineae bacterium
GGGCGTCCGCCCCCCCCACCCCCCCCCAAGTGCCGTTTCTAGCGCGCCCCCGCCTAGTAACACGGGGGCGCAAAGTCCATATAAGGGGGTTGAATGAAGGTTGATTGGTTAGAAGGGACAATTTTGGATGGTCACTTCAAAGTTGTTCTTGATGACCTGCACGACTTGCTTGGCGATTTCCAAGGGTTACCGCGCGGTATGTTGGGCTACAATCACGCGGCGATAGTCGCGGGGTCGGGTCGTGTATGTTGGAACGATACGCGCGATGATATGGGCGTTCACGTTTCCTTGCCTGCTACTGCACTTGGAAACTTGGGCGTTTGTCCTGTTTCGTTGTTGGCAACTTTCTTTGAGAGATTCGGAATGAAGTTCACGCGGATTGACTTGGCGGGGGATGACCTCAAAGGCGTCTTGAATTTGGACACGATAGACAAGTCTGTTAGGGATGTGCATTTTGTTTCACGCTGGCGCAAGGTCAAGCGAGTAGAAGATTTTGAGAATGGCAAGAGTCAAGGGCGCACTTTCTATTTTGGCTCACAGTCGAGTGATACGCAGATTCGCATCTATGACAAAGCGGCTGAGCGTCGCGCGGCTGGCGAAAACTTTGTAGGGCATTGGGTGCGCGTCGAAATTCAATCGCGGGGTGACCGCGCGCACGCTGTTGCAGATTACATTTTCAAGCATCCTGATTCTTGGCAAACTTGGGCGGCTGGCTACATCAAGGGCTATTTGGATTTCAAAATTTTGTCTGGCGATTCGCACAAAAGCCGATGGATAACGGCGGCGTGGTGGGATGAGTTTCTGGGGTTCGTATCAAAAGAGCGTCTTACTTTTTCGGTGGGCGTTCGCACAATCGAGGACGTCAAAGAATGGTTTGACCGTCAACTTGCGCCAAGCCTTTGCGCTTTGCAAATCGTAGAAGGTGCGGACAAGGTTTCGGAAATGATTGCGAGTAGTTCGCATCGAATGAAACCAAAGCATATTGCAATGGTTGACTTGGCTCTCAAATATCGTGGGGTGTCGTCGTGATGAAGTTATCGCAAGCGGTTGAGTTGTTCCTCCAGGGTGTTGTTGCGGATGGTCTCCAAGAAACAACACGGCGTTGGTATCAGTGTCGTTTATCCCACTTGGTTCGTTATCTACGAGACTGTGACTTGGAAAAAATTTCCGCTGATGACTTGCGCGGGTTTGTCGTGTCTCTGCGAGAGCAAAATATCAAGTGGCAAGGTCACAAGTGGCGCAAACCTGTTCAAGGTTCGTTGTCGCCTTTTACTGTTCAAAGTTACGTGCGCGCGGTCAAGCGTTTGTTTAATTGGCTTGAAGAGAATGAGCGCATCGATCAAAACCCTGCGCGGAAATTGAAAAAGCCATCGTTACCTAAGACAACGCCAAAGGAAACAAGCATCGAGGATATTCGCAAGTTGCTTGATGCGGCGAAAGAATCAAAGCGGGATTACGCAATCATTCTCTTTCTGGTGGATACAGGTTGTCGCGTGGGTGGTCTCGTGGGTCTGCGCGTCCAAGATTTGAATTTCGAGGATGGTAGCGCGTTGGTCACAGAGAAGGGGCGCAAGTCTCGCTATGTTTTCTTTCGAGATGTGACTAGAGTGGCGTTGCAAGAGTGGCTTGCGGAACGTCCCCAAGATACGGACTATGTTTTTGTGAGTCAGCGCGGACGGATGATGACCACGTATGGGGTCAATCAAATGCTTGAGCGGTTGAAAGTGAAAGCGGGGATTAATGGGCGGGTGAATCCTCACGCCTTTCGACACGCATTTGCTAAGTTGTATTTGATGTCAGGGGGAGACTTGGGCAGTTTGTCTGATTTGATGGGGCATACGGACGTCAAAGTGACCAAGCAATTCTATTCGGTCTTTCTCAAAGAGGAATTGAAAAGGAAACACGCGCAACATTCCGCGCTTGGAGCGATTCTTTCAAATGACGGCGAAAACGCAGGGGACAAATAGTCTCTTGGTCAAAGCGAGCAAAGAAAAAACGCCTCTTTTCAAGGCGTTAGCGAGTGCCGGCGACTGGATTTGAACCAGTGACCAAGGGCTTATGAGTCCCCTGCTCTACCGCTGAGCTACGCCGGCAATAATCTGGCGACAGCATTTATACCACGTCTTGCCCATTTTGGCAAATTGTTTGTTCCTTTTCTGCACGGCGTTTTTCGTCCTCAATCTCTTTTCGATACGCCCCCCACATTCGATCAGGTAACAACTTGCCAATGGCAACCATAATTTGACGCGCCGCCAGCGCATCCCGTTCATCGCGCGGGAGATGGGGGGGCACGTGTAAAGCGTAGGGCGCGCCAAAGCGTACGGTGAGCGCACCGTCGGTGTCATCCTCGTAGATGCCCGCCGGCAAAATGGGAATACGTTCGTGAGTCATCCACAGGACGAACAAACCTGCGCCACGCGGTGGCATACACAATTCCAGATTCGCGCCGGTGCGCCCTTCGGGCGCGATACCAATGAGTGCAGGAGGATCACGGCGCGTCGCCGCGAGAGTGCGTCGAACGGCTAAGGCCCCCTGACCGCGAAATTCCTTCAACCCCAGGACAGGCGGGAGCGGAATCGCTCCATACGACCGACTGAACTTGCCAAAGAACCAGCGTGTCAACGGCTGTTTGAACCACTTGCCCACACCGCGCGGATACCACCACTCGCGCGCCATAGCAAAATGTATCTCGCGCGATCCATCAGCGCGCTGCCTACTCACCGCCGCCACGACTGCCGCAATCCCCCACCACGCGCCCAAGCCCGGACGATCGTAATGATTGACCGTCAAGATGAACGGACTGGCGGCGGGAACGTGATGCGCATCAAGAACGCGCGGCGGCGGAGACATTCCGCGCAGCAGCAAGGCAGCATCGCGACTCGGTGAGCGGCGTTGGTTCAATAGAACAGCCGCCAACGGAACAAGCAAACGGAGCGAGTAGGTACAACGCACGGTATTCGTTTTCATGGGACTCGATCATCTCGCGTCGCACGATACACCAACCACATCCGTTGCGCAGCCGTCAGATTGGTAAAGAGTGCCAGCACTCCCAGCACAAATACCAGCGGCGCATCGCCCCAGAGCGCCGTCGCCAACAAGCCAATCACGATGAGGGCGATACGCTCAAAGCGCGTCATCATTCCCTCTTTGCATTGCACCCCAATTCCTTCCGCGCGCGCACGTGCATAACTCACCATCAGTGAACCGAGCAGCGCCAAAAAGATGAGATACACCGCGACGATGGTCCCGCGCTGGACAAAGGCGTACAGCATCCCCAAGAACAGCGCGCCTTCGGCAAAGCGATCGGTGGTCGAATCCAGAAACGCGCCAAACCGCGTCACCCGATTGGTCAGACGCGCCAGTGAACCATCGAGGGTATCGAACAGACCCGCCAGGATGATCAGCACGCCACTCAGCGCGAAATGTCCCATTGCAATCACCACACCAATCCCGCACATCAGCCCCAGGCCGATGAGGGTCAGCGCGTTCGGTGACAAGCCCACCGCGCCCAGTCCGCGCGCGAGCGTATTCAGGATCCCTTGCAGATGCTCTCGCAACCAATGACTTAGCATACGTGCCCTCCGCGTTTCACGTTTCACGCGTTCATTCCTAAGGCGCCCACGTCCACCGTCCGCGCTTCGCCATCGAGCACCATCTCGGCAAGACACGCGCCCACCGCCGGCGCAATCGTCAAGCCGATACCGGCTAAACCTGCTGCGACGAACAAGCCACTTGTACCCGGCACGCGCCCAACGATGGCGTGACCCGCTGGACTGACATCGTACACCCCACGGTGACCACGCAGATAACGCGCCTGTGCCAGCGCCGGCAAACGCGCGGCGATGCGTTGATGGACGGTGTGAATCCACGCCGCCGATACCGTATCATCGAACGCATCACAATTCACATCGTCTCCGTCCCTGCTCTCCAGCGTGCCCATCGTCAAGCCAAACGAATGAGGACGAAAAGATACTCCTGTGCTCCAATCGTCAAACGCCAGATGTCCGGCTTTTAACTCAGCGGGACGCTCAAAGAACGCCAGCGAGACCGCTGGCGTACGCAAGCCCAGTTCGATACCGAGTGGGCGCAACAATTGATCCGTCCACGCGCCTGCACACAAAATCACGTTGAGCGATTCGATCCGCCCGATACTCGTTTCGACGCCCGCCACACGCCCGTACTCTACGCGCACCTCTTTGACGAACGTGCCGGTGTGAAACGTACCGCCCAGGGCTTTGACGCGCGCGGCGAGGGTTTGCGTCGCGACGAGTGGATCCACAAAACCCGCGTCGGCATCGTAGGCAGCCAGCGCCACGTCGTCCACGCGCACACCGGGTTGCAGTTGGCACAATTCTTCTGGTGTTACCGTGTGCACCTTGCCACCCAGCGCGTGCACCTGTTCGGTCAGGGCGCGCAGTTGCGCTGCCTGTTCCGCCGGGGCGATCACGACCGAACCTGTGGGCGTATAACCACACGGTGCTCCGATGTGCTCTTTCCACGCGCGGAAAAATTTTACGCTGGCGATTGCCAGCCGCGCTTCGGTGGGATGTGCCAGCAACGTCCGCACGCGTGCGCCGCTCCGTTTGGTCATTCCCCCGGCGAGCGAACCTTTTTCGATGACGTGGACGCGCGCGCCGCGCCGCTGCGCCAGATGATACGCCACACTACAACCGATGATCCCACCCCCCACGACCACCACATCCGCGATGAGACGACTCATTGGTGCGCCTCATTGGCGCGCGTCCACTGGGCAAACAAGTGGCGCACGCGCGCGAGTCGCGACGTGTGGGTGAGCGTAGAGTTGCGCCGTGTTGCATTCGAGGCGGCGATGAGTTCCTCGTAGTACGCCAGCACGCGGCGCGCGATAATGTCCCAATCGTACTGTGCCGCTGTGCGACGCCCCGCCGCGCTCATCTGCGCCCGCCGTTCGGGCGATTGAAGCAACTCGATGGCGGCGCGCGCAATGGCTTGTTCATCTTGCGGTGGCACCAACACACCTTCCTGTTGATGCGTGAGAACACAGCGATAGCCCGCAATATCGCTGGCAATCACCGGCACCCCCGCCGCCATCGCTTCGAGCAAGATGATCCCAAAACTTTCAAAGCCAATCGAAGGGGCACAAAAAATCGTAGCGGTGCGATAATAGCGCGGCAAATCCTCGCGCGACACCGGACCGATGAAATGAACACTGCGCAGACGCAGAGCGCGCGCATAGCGCACAAACGGCGCTTTGTCTTTATCGGTGAACGCACCCACCACGATCAACCGCGCCTCGGGAATGGCTTGTTTGATGTAGGGAAAGGCGCGCATCAGGTAACGAAACCCTTTGCGCTTGTCCATTCGTCCGACATACAGAATGTTGGGACGTCCATCTGCAAAGCGTTCGATGGGGCGGAGATGCGGCGCGGCAAACCGTTCGAGATCAATCCCGTTCGGGATGATGGTGTAGGGACCGGGAAAATAGCGCGTCACATAATCGCGCACCGCTTCGGAGACAAAGATGCGTCCATCGAGCCGATTGAACGTGCGCTTGAGCAACTGCTTGGCCACATCAAACAGCATATTCTTCTCGCGGTACGCGTGAAACGTGCCCACATTGAGCGCGTGCGAGTGGCGCAGAACAATGAGCGACAACGCCGGCACGGCGGGTTCGTGCACATGCACCACATCGAATTTTTCTTGCCGCAGGATGCGTTTGACGCGCTGATAGACCGCCGGGGCGTACGTGATGCGCGCATTCGAACCACTGAACGGAACACTCGCCACGGCGCCACTCACCTTGATCACGTGGTCGTCCAGCGCGTCCTTGTCGGCACTCGACGCGGCAATGATGCGCGTCTCATGCCCGAGCGCGCGAAAGTGCTCATCGAGCGCCGTGATGTGTTCGGTGACACCACCGGGGTAGGGGTAATCGTAGGGAGAGACCAGCGCGATTTTCATAGGGCTTGCCGCTAGGGGACGCGCCAGAATTTACGGCGGATGTGCTTGGCAGGGAGTTTGACCAGACTTTGCCACAGTTGGGCGGGCCCAATGCGCATCAGATAACTCATCTCGGCACGCGTCCAATAGTGCCCCTCGATCGTTGTCTTTTTTTCTTTGAGCGCGCGCAGCAGGTCCTCGGCGGTCTTGCCGGGGAAGAGCGTGACCGCACTGCCAATCGTGGGCAAGACATGCGAATCGCTCCCCGCGGTTTCGGGAAGTTGCAAGATGCGCTGGTTGAGCAAGCGCGCTTGCTGTGCCGCTACCCGTCCCGCCAGAGAAGGATTCAATGCCTCGAAACCATCAAAGTACACCTCATCATGCGGGTGGCGATGAATCCGCAGCAAGCCATTCCGTCCAATCGAGCGAATCATCCAACTCATTGGATGCGGCGCGATGACAATCCCGCCCTGTTCATGCACCTGTGCAATCGTCTTGTCGAGACCTTGCAATGAACGGACCGGTTTGTCAATGCCCAACACCAACAAGTGACCTTCGATGGTCGTCACTTCCATTCCTGTCAACACCTGGAAGCGATAATTGCGGCGCGCTGCCAGATTACGGGCTTGATCGGCACCATCGAACATGTCGTGATCGGTAATCGCAATCACGTCGAGGTCGGTCTCGTGTTCGACGTACTCAAAGACCTGCTCGACCGTTGCCAGTCCGTCACTGTGAACGGTATGAATGTGAATATCGGCTTTACCCATTGGACGATGATCCATGCTGATCCCAGATTGGCTGGAACATCAGCCATTGGTCGGGATACTGACGAATGTACTTTTCCATCACATACGCTAATTTTTGAACACCGTTCTGAATATCGCGTTGCAGATCGCCGGTGCGTTCCAGTTCCAATGGCGGTTCGATAAACACTTCGCTACGATTGTCCGGGCGTCGCACCGCAAAAGCCGCGATGACCGGTACGTTGTACTTGAGCGCGAGTTGAATCGCGCCATCCGGAATCTGCGTCGGTTCGCCGAAAAAGTTGACGCGGGGACCTGTGCCGGTGAGATCGCGATCGTAGGCCAAGCCCACCATTTGTCCGGCGCGGAGTGCTTTGATCAGCGCGCGTGGGGCGAGATCGAGCGGGACGATTTCGATGCCCTGACTGGCACGCAGACGCTGGATATAGCGAAAAAATTTTTCGGGCTGGATCCGTTCGTTGGGTACGACGACGCGCGTGTTCAAGTGCACAGCCGCCAACTGAATGAACAAGTCCCACGCGCCAAAATGCGCTGACCCGCCGATGAGTCCTTTGCCCTGTTGGAGTGTCTTTTCCAGATGTTCCAGTCCATGCACATTGGCCAGTTGCGTGCGAATTTCTGCGGGGGTCATGCGATGAGCGCGCAGGAGATCGAAATAATTTTTCAACAGATTCTGAAACGCGCGACGCGCAATGGCGTTACGCTCGGACGGTGTGACCGTGTCACCGAGAACACGGCGCAGATTGGCAAAGTACACGGTTTGTCGGTGGGCGGTCAGTAAAAAGAGCAGGTCGCCCAGGCGCGCGAACAACCAATATCCTAAACGCGCAGGCAAACGCGGACAAAGCCATCCGCCCAGGCGAAAGAGATAGTACATCATCATCGGTGTTATGCCTCTAGCGTAGAGTGGGGCTGTTGGCTCAAACTGGGAATTTTGCGCCGCGCACTTTGATTGTTCTTCCACATTGGACGGAAGATGTACCACTGTTCGGGATGGGCACGAATAAACTGCTCCATCCGCCGCGCGATCTCTTGCATCGTGTTTTGAATGACTTGCCGCCGATTCTCCGCGCGTTCGACTAGAATCGGCGGGGTGACTTCGATTTCGATGTGTCCATCCCGACACATCCGCGTGTGCCCTACCACGATCGGCGCGCCGGTGAGCAGAGCCAGTTGGGCCGGTCCTGCCGGAAAATCGGTTTCGGTATCGAAGAAACGCACGGGTACCGTCGTAATATCGAAATGATGCGTCACACCAAAATCGAGCAGAAAAGCGGTCAGTTCATTGCGTTTCAACGCTTCGATGATTTTGCGCGGCGCGCTCTGATAGGGATACAGATGGACTCGGCGCTGGCGACGAATGTAGGTCAGCCAGTCCATCAATTGTCTCGGGCGCAGGGTTTCGCCGACCAGCGTAATCGGTGCGTAGCGATGCGCCAGGAACGCGCTCGACAAGTCCATATTACCAAAGTGCGCGCTGACGAGGATGATCCCTTTGCCGTATGCCAGGGCTTGCTGGAGATATTCGCTGTGGTACAACGTGACCCGCTGCTCGATTTCCTGAATGGTCATCCTGGGATACCGCATCACGTCACACAAGAGGCGCGCAAAATTTTTGAACGCCCGTCGCGTCACGCGTCCCACTTCGGGATCGTTAGCGGGTTTGCGCAGAACATGGGCAAAATTTTCGCGCGCCACTTGGCGCCGCAATGGCATTAGATAGTAAGTGAAACTGCCCACCCATTCCGCCGCCATAAAACTGAGGCGTTGCGGCAGACGGCTTACACAAAAGACCCCGATGCGCCAGACCCAATAGAGTACGATCACCGCTGACCTCACGTCGTCACGAATTTGCCCACAGAGTGCGGAATTGACGCTCGTAATCCTGCAAGCGTGTTCGATCCAGCGAGCAACGTACCTCGCGCCCGTTACGGTGCATCTGAATCAAGCCGCTTTGCTTCAAGCGATGCAAATGCCATGAGACGAGCGGTTGACTCATCCGCAAGGCGCGGGCGATTTCTGTCACCGTCAGTTCGCGTCGCGCCAGTTGTTCAAGAATTCGCAGGCGCGTGACATCGCTCAAGGTACGATAGTAACGCCGTAATTCTTTTAGTTCGCGCACATCCATTCCCGATAATCCCGATCCGCCACGACGGCGGATACATAAATACGCGCTTGTATATAAATCAGGTTGGCGGTTCTGTCAAATCGAACGCGGGAGGCTGGTGTGTTTGAAGCCGCGCACAAGGCGTGGTATAATCCTGCGCGAGCAGGTTGTGGAGAATTCCCGCTGAACTTGCGTTCATCCAGACAATTTAAGATAATTTCCTGCCCGAATGAATGGATTAAGAAAATAAATTGGTAATGCCTTGCCTCTATTTGGGGACAACCCCTCTCATCCCTCTGCCCCCTTGCTCTCCCCGCTTTGCGGGGAGAGCAGGGGGAGATGGGAGTGAGGTCGGGCGGTAAAGCCACCCGCCCTCACCTCCTTACGATGATTCCT
>DAOTYB010000099.1:0-2752 GCA_034435315.1 Anaerolineae bacterium
TCTGCTAGGCGTTGAAGCAGTGTCATCGCCCATTGACGAACAGACTGAGGTGTGACTGCCCAGTCTTCGGCTGAAATGCCCTGAGGAGCTTGCTCGATATTCACGCCAATATTATCCAACAATTTCTGCGCGTTGTCTATCCCCAAATTGGGGATTGACACATTCAATATAATACCACCTGAACGATTACTTCCGCCATTTGCAGATTTCGGTGGTCGTTATTTCGCCGTCGTTCCCTGGGAATAACCCCTCTCATCCCCCTGCTGCCCTCTGCTCTCCCCGCTTTGCGGGGAGAGCAGGGGAGATGGGAGGAGGGGAGTGGGCGGGCGGCTTCGCCGCCCGCCCACTCCCCTATTCCCTTGTTTCCCCCTCCCTACGCCGCTCTGCGGCGTGGGGAGGGGGTTAGGGGGTGGGGCTATTTCGCGAGAGATAGGACGGCTGTTGGAGCGAAAAATCTTCGCTCCAACATTCGTCTGGGAGCGTTCTGAACGGTTACCGGGTTTATTTGCCTGTGAAACGCGGCGCGCGTTTTTCGATAAAAGCCTGTACACCTTCGCGATGATCCAGCGTGCGCCCGGCAATCTCTTGCAACATTGCTTCGTACTCCAGCGCCGTTTCCAGATCACAGGCAAGGGCGCGATTGAACGCGCGTTTAGCCAGTCCCAGCGCGCGCGTGGGAGCGCTTGCCAGTTGGCGTGCCACTTGCATCGTCTCGGACATCAACGCGTCCGCGCTGAACACGCGCTGCACCAAACCGTACTGCAACGCCAGCGTCGCATCGAGCGTCGCGTTGGTCAATGCCATCTCCAGCGCGCGCCCCCAACCGATGAGGCGCGGTAACAGAAACGAGGTGCCCGAATCGGGAGCAAGTCCAATCGCCGCAAACGCCATGCGGAATTTTGCCTGCTCGGAAGCATAGCGCAGATCACACGCGCAGGCGATACCCAAGCCCGCCCCCGCTGCCGCACCGTTGATGGCAGCAATGAACGGTTTTTCGATCGTCCGAATCTGCATGACGATGACGTTGTAACTGGCGCGCACATGCGCGCCAAAGGGAACGTCCTGCCCTGACTGATAGTACTGCAAGAGTGGGGCAAGGTCCTGGCCTGCGCAAAAATTTTTTCCAGCACCCGTCAGCACCACCGCGCGCACGCTGGCATCGCGCGCCACCGTCTTGAGCGCGTCGAGTGTCTCGGCAATCATCGTCTCATCGAACGCGTTGCTTTTATCGGGACGATTAAAGGTGAGCGTGGCAACGCCATCGCTCGCTTCATAAAGCAACGTGGAATAGGGCATTGTTTTCCTCCTTACGCCGCTCAGGCTTCGATGGCATCATCATCATCATCATCGTCATCATCGTCACGCGGGGGCATCATCAATGTACTGACCGGCTGACGCACCCACAGGTTCAACACATCCACCCCCTCGATTTGTTCGAGGCGCGCGCCAACGATTTCCACTCGACGCCGCAAACCATCTGCCTGCCGATAGTCTAGCAGAATCGGACGATGCGTGCTCCAGGCGCGCTGACAGCGTTCCATCAAACGCGCGCCGTTGAAGGAACGCACCTGACAATGAGCCGGCAAAAACGGGGCTGCGCCTTCCAGAATCGAAAATGCCCACGCCTCGGCAACGAAACGAAATTCGGGCGGTGGTCCTTCGACAATCGTAATCAGTTCCGGTTCTAACGTTTCTGATTCTGACACAACCTATTTCCCCTTCCACTCGGGCTTGCGTTTTGCCAGAAACGCTTCCATCCCTTCGCGCTGATCTTCGGTGGAAAAGAGAAAGTAGAAATGACGCCGCTCGTACTCCAGACCTTCACCCAGCGGCAACTCGTACACCTTGTTCACACATTCTTTGGCCAACTGCACCGCAATCGGAGGTCGGGAGGCGATTTCGCGCGCGAGGGCTTTGGCTTCCTCCAGATACCTTTCGACCGGCACAACGCGCGCCACCAGGCCGCGCCGTTCGGCTTCGTCCGCTTTCATAAACTTGCCGGTGAGAATCAACTCCATCGCGCGCGCTTTGCCGATGGCGCGCGGCAAGCGTTGCGTGCCGCCGGCGCCGGGAATGACCCCGATGTTGATTTCGGGTTGTCCAAACTGCGCGGTCTCGGAAGCGATGATAATGTCGCACGCCATTGCCAGTTCGCAACCGCCACCGAGCGCGTAACCACTCACCGCCGCAATCACCGGCTTTTTCATTCGCCGCGGGCGATCCCATTGCGCCACCCAATCGCGCTGGAGCATCTCGACCGGCGTCGCGGTCTTCATCGCATCAATGTCCGCGCCCGCGCTAAAGGCGCGCTCGTTGCCGTAGATGACAATGCAACGCACCGCCTCATTCGCCTCGAATTCATCGAACGCTTGCCCCAGTTCCTTCATCAGCGCTGCATTGAGCGCGTTCAACACTTTGGGGCGATTCAGTTGAATCAAACCGATGGCATCCTCGATAGTGACGATAATGTTTTCGTAAGACATTGTTTCTCCTTTTGAAAATACGTTTGTCCACGAAGGTCACGAAGGAACACGAAGAAAAAACCTTCGTGACTCTTCGTGTCTTTCGTGGATCTTTTCATTCGTCGTAACTGCTCAGCCCCGGGCATCGCTCGCTGTCGGTTAGAAACCGATGGCTAAAGCAAGCCGATGGCTGAACCTGAATTTCGTCGTTCTTCCCACGGAATAACCCCACTCATCCCCCTGCCCCCTTCTCTCCTCGAAAAGCGGGAAGAGAAGGGGGAGATGGGTGC
>DAOTYB010000100.1:0-1884 GCA_034435315.1 Anaerolineae bacterium
GCCCCCTGCTCTCCCCGCTTTGCGGGGAGAGCAGGGGGCAGGGGGATGAGAGGGGGTTATTCTCAAGGGAACAACGGCGAAATAACGACCACCGAAATCTTCAAATGGTGGAAAAGACTTTTGCACACTTACGATGAACGTGAACAGCGTGGCAGATTTGATCGGCAGGCTTGTTCACCGTCGGTTTCAAAAAGGCAAGGACGCGACGGTTATTTCAAAATGTAATACGTCCCCTTTTTGTCTCCCATTTTGATTAACACATCTTTTTCGACCAGGTCGGCAAGGTCGCGGCGGATGGTTTCTTCGCTGACCTCAGGAAACATATCGTGATAGTCGCGGTTGGTGATGCGCTGATGCTGGACGATAAAGTCGAGCGCGGCGCGCTGGCGTTCGTTCAGGTCGAGTTTGCGCCATTTCGATTTTTCGCTTTCTTCGCTCACCAGTTTCTCGCCGGGACCGCGCAGTGTCACTTTGAACCCGTTGGTCGTTTCGACAAAGCGCGGCGCGGGCAGACCCCACTCGCGCATCTGGCGAATCATTCGGTCAATGCCATATCCCAAACGCTCGATGAAACCGAGATCGGCAAGTACCTGCGCGATGACCTCGTTGCGTGAAAAGCGTTCCTCGACGATGTTCTCGACGGTAACGTGACCGGGCAATCGCCCCGGGCTGTACACTTCGATGCGGTCGCTGAACATCAGCACGCGAATTTCGTCGCCGCGAATCGCGTAATCGCGATGCGCCACTGCGTTGACGATCGCTTCGCGCACGGCGGGCAGGGGATACTCGGTGCGCTCGTCGCGCTGGAACGCATCGAGGCGCGCGCCGCGCCGCATATTCGCCACCAGCCACGTCTCGGCGCGCCGGATTTGTTCGGGGAGCGGACCGCGAATCACCTCGCGCAGAAATTCGTCTCGCATTGCCGTACCTGCATAGCGCGCCAGCAAAATCTCTGCCGAGGGAAAGGTGCGCTGCGGTTCGCGACCGAACAGCAAATACCCGGACACGGTTGGGCGCCACGTGTTGTTTTCTTTAAGCAGACAGCCGCGTCGCGCGAGGACTTCGATCACGGCATCTTTTTTCGTCGGTGTCTCGCCCAGAAACAGCGCGGCATAGTTTTCGACCAGCGGGAGGTCCAGATCGTCCAGCGTCGCGCTGGGTGCCGGAAGGGACTCGAAACTGCTCTCGCCGCGCTCGCGCAAGAGTTGCCGCAGTTGCCGTGGACCCAGCGTCACGTTTTTCTTACCCGCGCGCGCCAGATACTTGCCGCGCAAGCCGTACGCGTGTGGCAACCCCGGCGCCACCTGAATCAAGAGAATCGTCTTGTCGTCCAGCGTTACGCTCTCCGGGCGGGGCAAAATCAGTGGCGGCTCGCAGCGCAAGCCTGCGGCGAGGGCTTTATCGGTTGCGGCATCCGGATCGCGCACACCGCGAATGATGCCGCTGTGGGGATCAACCCCCAACAGCACCATACCGCCGTGCGTGTTGGCGAATGCCGTCAGTGTTTCAGCCAGACGTTGGAGTGAAACGTTTTCGACTTCGAATGCCAGTGTTTCGCTTTGTCCCTGGTGGTAGAGCACACGGATTTCGTCAGCGTTCATTGTTTAGCGATGTAACTGCTCAGCCCCGGGTTCGCTCGCTATCGGTTAGAAACCGACGACTAACGCAAGCCGATGGCTGAGCCTGAATTTCACCGTCGTTGTAGAAAAATCTTTCGTCCCTACGGGAACAACCCCACTCATCCCCCTGCCCCCTTCTTTCCCCGCTATGCGGGGAGAGCAACCGTGTTCTCTGTCAAGAACTGATATGGCTCGCATTGGGGCAGGCGCAAAGCCAACAAGTCGCACTTCCGAGTAGCACAACCAGCCTCGTGCACACCGAACG
>DAOTYB010000101.1:0-15921 GCA_034435315.1 Anaerolineae bacterium
TATACTCAATTTTTCAAATTTGTCAAGCCCCTCAAAAAAAAACACATCACCAAACCTATTGACCAATCCCGCAATTCGTTGTATAATTCAAGTGTAAAACTGCCCTTGGCGTTCCATGCTGGTGCGGTTGCTACGCACCAGCACGCCTGTTCTTCAGGAAGGGAGGTGCCTACTGCGAATGTCACCGTTCGACCATCCAAACTCGATGCGCGAGCCGCACGCGGTGCGAACGCGCGTGAGTGCGTTTATCCAAATGTTCGTTCAGAGATGAAAAAGGAGGAGTTCATATGAAACAGGTACGCATTCTTTCAAGTATGCTCTTGGCATTTGCGCTGTTCTGTCTTGCGCTGGGTGTGGCCTACGCCTATGTAATCACTGTAGATGGTAGTGGTGGCGATTGGCTCGCGGCTAGCAAGATTACAACCGATGATGATGAGTCAGGCATCTCCGACACCTGGGACTTTAAGGATATCTACTTCACAACTGATAACACGTATATGTACTGGCGATTTGACAGTTACACTAATACGATCTGGAGTAGTGTAGGACTTAATGTACGCTACGTTCAGATTTGTATGAATACTGATAATAACACAGGGACTGGAAGCACGATTGGAAACTGCAACAATATGGCAGGGGTGGATCGCATCCTCCAAGTTTACGGTCCCAAGAGTGGTAATAATCTGAACGTCGTGCTTTATGATGATGATTGGAACGTACTTAGCTCAACGAACGCAGCCGCGGCAAATCAAACTTCGGTGAACGAAGCCAGAGTACAGTTGAGTGACCTGGGCATAAACTCCAATTGTAGTTCGTCCTACGATATGCCATGGGCAATGTACTGGGATAATCAGATTACAGATCCTGATGACAATGTACCAAACACCGGTACTCTCACTGTGCAAATCAACTGCCCCACTGCTGTGACCTTCTCATCTATGACTGCCCGCGCAGCCGCGCCCGAGGTCCCTGTTCTACCATTTGCTATGGCGGGATTGTTAGGTGCCGGCGCGCTTGGCTTGTTCGTTGTTCAGCGACGCACGCGCTAGGCATCAGACGGCTACTGATTTCTACCAAATTCAATGGATCCAATTCCAGAAAGGAGATTCACAATGAACGATTCCAAAGTTACAAACCAGGTACCTGAACAAAGCCAAGCACCCAGGCAGCCCTATGAAAAGCCAGAGGTGATTTACCGCGCACCACTGGAAGCGACAGCTGGTTTGTGTCCCGCAGGACCTCCTACTTACGGTAAAGCGTCCACCCCAAGTCCATGTAGTACTGCCCAAAGTTAAGGACACTTGGGCCTTTGAGGGAAAAAGTGGTGTAACTCCCTGGCTGAGGTCAATGTGTCCAACTAAGATGGTTCTTGCTTGGTTAGTGTATTCTGTCCGTTCAGCAAAGGCGAAGCGTTTGCGCGGGCGTACGAGCAGGACTTGCCCGCGTGGACGTTTCGCCTTTTGCCAACGTGAAGACAATGAGCCAATACGCCAATGAGCCAATGGGGCAATGAACCAATGTGCCAATGAGCCAATGAACCAAATTGGGAAGGCGGATAAGCAAATGAATCATACAATTCCTTCGATTTCTCGCATCTCCCTCTCCTCTTCATCCTTCGTCCTTCGTCTTTCGTCCTTCGTCTTTCGTCCTCTGTCATCTTTGGCACGTTTGGCATCTTTGGCACATTTGGCACCTCTGGCACTTTTGGCACCTTTGACAGTTTTGACACTTTGGGCACTCGCCGCCTGCGCGCCTGCTCCCGCGCGCATCGTCGTCCAGTGGACGACCGCGACGGAAATCAACACCGCCGGTTTCAATGTGTATCGCAGCGAGCGCGCGGAAGGTCCCTACACCAAACTCAACGCGCAACTCATCCCCGCGTCCGACGCGCTCACCGGCGGCAAGTATCAGTACGAAGACACGACGGTCGTGTCAGGCAAGACGTACTATTACCAACTGGAAGATGTGGAGTACGGCGGCGCGACGGCGCGGCACGGTCCCATCGTTATCACCGCGTCGGGCGGCTGGGGGCAAGCCGAATGGTGGATGGGAATCGGCGTTGGCGCGCTGGTGTTGAGCGCGCTGCTGTTTGTCGCGCGGCGCGCTAGAGCACGAGCGTTCGATACTAGTCGTCAATGACGCCGAGCCAACTTTGTGGCTTCTTTTCACACGCATCCGAACATACGCGGCGCTTTTCTCCAGGAGCCCAGCGAAACAGATCGGCGGGCTGTGCGAGATGACCCTGATCTGAAGGGTGCGTTCTATGTCGGTGAGTTTGTCATTTCAGCAGAGCGTGTATAAGTCACTATGCAAAAGTTTTTTCCGCTTTGGCGTAGCACGGGATAATCAGCCATACCCTCCATCGCGAAATAGCCCCCACCCCTAGCCCCTCCCCACGCCGCTATGCGGCGTGGGGAGGGGAAAGCGAGGGAATGGGGTGTGGTCGGGCGGCGAAGCCGCCCGACCACACCCCTCCTCCCATCTTCCCCTGCTCTCCCCGCTTTGCGGGGAGAGCAGGGGGCAGGGGGATGAGAGGGGTTGTTCCGTAGAGGTGAAAGATTTTTTTCGTCCGTACAACGACGGCAAAATGACGAGCATCGTAACCTTCCGATGGTGGAAAAGATTTTTGCACACCTACTTGTCGCTCCAGAAGGTCAAGTCAATGAAATGGGCTACCATCAGGATGTACTGGGATAAGAAGGAAAA
Organism: Anaerolineae bacterium; assembly: GCA_034435315.1. GTDB lineage: Bacteria > Chloroflexota > Anaerolineae > UBA4142 > UBA4142 > VGOB01. The sequence continues at coordinate 2,707 of DAOTYB010000101.1, forward strand.
TTGACAACTATCTTGACGGCTGAGGTACTAGAAGATCAGATGGCGGTATCGCTCGCGCGCGTTTTGGCGGTAGCGAACAAGTACGCGCGCACATTGGGTATCGAGGTAACCCAAAGTTTCATCACGATTACTCAACGTGTTTCTGACGATCAAGTACTCTGGCGGATAAACTACGGGGCGAAGGATTATGTGGGGCGGCGCGGTGGCGACCTGATTATCGAGATAGACCCTTTGGGCGCGAGCGTTCGCCAGGTTCTGCAGGGACAATGAAAATCATCTACGACCGCGAAACAGATGCCCTAACGATTATTTTTGCCGATATACCAGTAGCCGAGAGTGACGAAGACAGGACCACGCCAACTCTTTCGTCCTTCGTCTTTCGTCCTTCGTCTTTCATCTGGAGAAATAAACAATGCGCTCGAATAACTTGTTTCAACGCGGCGTGATGATCGCTCTCGCCGCGTTCGGCTTGACGATGCTCTGGCTGGGCTGGGAAACTGCCGCGCCCGCGCGCGCCCAATCTCCCACGCCAACACCGTCGTCGCTACGTCTGCTCCAATCGGACGCGAATCGTGTGGTCATCGAGTTTGCCGCGCCGGCGTACACCGCGCAGCCGCGCACCATCGGCGGCGCGAACTATGTCGCGCTGACGATTCCCGGCTTGGGCGTCACCGGCGAGCCGGGCAAACCGCAACTGCCGGTGCAAGGCACGATGATTGGCATTGCGCCCGGCGCGGTCGCCGCGCTCAAAATTGTTGCCGACGACGCGACGCGCGTCAAACTGAACGCGCCGCCTCTCCCCGCGCCTACCCAGCGCGTCGAATTCGACCCCACGCGCACATTGCCGCGCGAGGTGCGCAAGATGATCGTTCCCGATGCGGCGACGTACGCGGCAAATCGGCTGTACCCCGCGGAGGTGGCGCGCATCGGCACCGATAGCAAGTGGCGCAGTCAACGCTATCTCACGATTCAATTCTATCCACTCCAGTACAACGGCGCGACGCGCGAGTTGGTGTTCCATCGCCGCGTGCGCGTCGAAATCACGTTCACGTACCCGCGCGGGCAAACGCGCGAGACGCTCGGCAGCGCGGTCAATGAAGGCGCGTTCGAAGCGACGCTCAAGACGATGCTTCTCAACTATGATTCCGCGCGCGCGTGGCGCGCCCGAACTGCCGCGCCCGGCGCGCGCGCGCCACAATTTACCCGCAGTGGAACGTGGTTTCGCATCGGTGTCAACAGCGATGGGATGTACAAAATCACCTGCGCCGATTTGCAAGCGCGCGGCGCGAGCGTTTCTGATCCCAGCACAATCAAGGTGTACAAACAGAACACCGAACTCGCCATCTATCAAGCGTGGTCGAACGGCGATCCGTGCGACGGCAATCGTTACATCGCGTTCTGGGGACAGGGACTCGATACCAAGTACACCGATACGAACGCGTACTGGCTGACCTACGGCGGCGCGGCGGGCAAGCGAATGACAACGCGCGATGGCAGTGGTAGCGGCACGGCAGCAACGGAGTACACGCACACGCTGCATCTGGAACAGGATCGCCTTTACTATCCCTACCTACCGATGCAAGAAGATGCCGATCACTGGTACTGGCAGGTGTTATACACAACAGCACCGCCCTACTTTTGTAACCCGTGCACATACACTTTTCAAGCAGACAAAGTGGCTACCGGTTCCTACTCCGCAGCGCTGACCTTAAACTTGATGGGTTTTCAGTCGGGCGGTCAGCTCAATCACCGTACACTCGTCACATTAAACAACCAACTGGTTGGGGATGTAGTATGGGCGGGACAAATCGTTTATTCGACGACACTTTTATTTCCGCCAACCTATCTGAACGAAGGCACCAATACACTGCAACTGTATGAGACCTATGCCAATATTCTGGTCAACCATTTCGTTCTGTCCTATCGTCGCATGTTTGAGGCTGTGTCTAACACGTTGCGTTTTCGCCAGCCCAGCGCCGGCGCGTGGCAATACACCATCAGCAATTTCTCGACGGACGATTTGCTTGGGTTCGACATCACTGATCCGTCGAACGTCGTACGCATCACGTCACCAACGATTTCGGGTAGCGGTCCCTACACGTTCCAGTTTGCCGATGATCAACTCAGCGCGCGCGAGTACATCGTTCTGGCGACTACGCAGTTCAAGACGCCCGCGAGCATCACGCTGGACACCCTGTCCGATTTGAAAAACACGTCGAACGGTGCAGATTACATCATCATCACTCACCGTGATTTTATCACAGACGTACAACCTCTGGCAGCTTTTCGTCAGGCGCAAGGTCTGCGCGTCAAAATGGTGGATGTTCAGGATGTGTACGACGAGTTCAACGATGGTGTGTTGCACCCGCAAGCGATTCGTGATTTTCTGACGTATGCCTACACCTCTTGGCAATCTCCCGCGCCCTCCTTTGTGTTGCTGGTCGGCGATGGTACATTCGATGTGAAGGAAAATTGTGTGACGCCGGGACACTGTCGCGGTATCACCACGACACTCAACTCGACCTTTATTCCTCCGTTTTTGCGGATGGTGGATCCCTGGAACGGCGAGACCGCTAGCGATAATTACTTTGTTGCCTTCAACAGTGCTTCTGGTGATACACTGCCCCAGATGGCAATCGGACGCTTGCCAGTAAACAGTGTTGCAGAAGCAAGTGCTGTGGTTGCCAAATTGTTGAGTTACGAACAGAGTCCCCCAGGTGGTAACTGGCGTTGGACGGTATCCTTTGTCGCGGACAACCCAGATGAGGCCGGAGATTTCTGGGCACTCTCCAGTGAACTGGCAGATGATCCGCAGTATTTTCCCGCTTCGCTGCGCGCCGATAAACTCTACTATGGGCAGACCCATACCGATCCCGAGGCAATGCATAACGCGGTCATCGCGGCGATGAACAGTGGGCGACTCATTGTCAACTATATTGGACATAGCGCAATACAATTTTGGGCAAAAGAGTCGTTCTTTACTAATGCAGATGTGGCCACTCTCACCAATGGGAATAAACTGCCTGTGATATTGGAGATGACTTGCTACACGGGCTATTTTCATTGGCCAAATTTTCCCAGTCTGGCAGAAGTGAACGTGCGGCGTGCGGGCAACGGTGCGCTGGCAAGTTGGGCTGCCACTGGCCTGGGGATCGCGCAGGGACACGACGCCTTGAACAAGGGTTTTCTTTACGCGGTGATGCAACAAGGCGTGCGGCGCATCGGTCAAGCAACGGATGCAGGCAAAGCGCGACTCAAGTCCACCAATCAGCACCTCGATTTGATTGACACCTACGTTCTGCTTGGTGATCCCGCGTCGTTGTTGCAAATCCAGTATCCTCTCTACCTGCCGCTCATCTTGAAATGATGAGATTGTCATCATGAACACCTGGGTCGCGAACGTTACCGACGAACTGATTGACGCGCGTCTGCGCGCTGGCGACGTGGTGCGTTTCACCATCACCACCGCGAGTATGCAGCCCACGCTCGCGCCGGGCGATCAGGTGAGTGTGCGGCGCGCGCGCGCGACTGAATTGCGCGCGGGCGACATCGTCATCGTCAGACCCAACGCGGATGCCGCACGGCTGGCGCATCGGCTCATCGCGCGACGCGTCGCGGAAGATGGCATTCGCTTCGTGACCAAAGGAGACAATGGCGCCGCGCTCGATCCGCTCTGGACAGAATCGCAATTGTGTGGTATTGTTACAGCGGTGTGGCGACAAGATGCGCGCGCTCCAACTGATTTGCGTTCGACGCGCGCGCGATGGTTGGGCGCGCTTCTCGCGTTCGTTTCACGAGTCCATGCACGCGCCTTCGCCTTACCGCCGAATCGGTTACGTCGCGTGCTTTTGAAAACAAGTCGTACGCTGATGTATGATATGGCGTGGCTAGTGCGCTGGATGACAGGGTGATGCACTATGCGCAGATTTTTTATCGGCTGGATTGCGTTGGGTATCATAGGCCTTGGGTTTCTGGCAATGTCACCGCACGCTCAGGCGAACGTGACGATCTCCAATTTTGCTGCGAGGTGGCAAAGCGGCAAAGTAGTGGTGGAATGGAAAACGGGGACCGAGAAAGATTTTGTCGGCTATAACATCTATCGCAGCGAATCAGCCAGCGGTCCCTTTTCTAAAATCCATTACGAGTCACGCCCGGAATGTATGTTGCAGATCACAGGCTGCAACTACTCGGTAGTTGACAGCGCGGTGACAGGCGGCAAGACGTACTACTACCAATTGGAAAGCGTTAACGTCTCGAATCAAACGCAACGGCATCCTGTGACCGCTATCGCGCAAGCACCAGCGACGCCTACGGCTACATCCGCGCCACCCACCGCCACGCGCACGCGCACACCCACGATGACCGCGACCCAAATTCCCGGCGCGCCGACATTCACACCTGCGCCACCCACCGCAACGCTCGCGCCACCCACCGCCACTCCGCCGCCCCAGTTCACGCCGACGCGCACGCGCACCGTACCGCCGGGCGTGACGCCGCCCACACCGATTCCGCCCACGCCCACTGCGCGCGTAGCGTACGTTGCGCAGCCCACCGCGACGCGCGCAGTCGCGCCCGCCGTTGTTGCGCCTGCCACCGCTTCGCCCGAACCGACGCGCGCTGCCATCGCGGTCAAGGACCCCGAATCGGATGACGCCGAGGCGGAGCCAGAGGAAGATCTCCCCAGCGCGCCGGACGAGAGCGATGTGCGCGTCCGGCAGTTGCTCATCGGCGCGGCGATCGTCTTGACGGGATTGATGGGCGCGGGTGGGCTCGTGCTGGGAATATTCGCGATTTATCTCGCGTTTCGCAAGTAGCACAGGATTGAATCCTGTGCTACGCGCGACGAGTATTTTTTTATTTGCCTTTCGTCGTATTTTTCGCAGGAAGATCCAGATGACTGAAGCAACTTTTCAGGTTCGCGTCCCAAGTTCTCTCCTTCAATTTGGACTTGGTCAGGATGACATACAACGCCGATTGCTCGAGTGGCTCGTTCTGTCATTGTTCACAGAGGGTCGCATTTCATCGGGTAAGGCGGCACGCCTGTTGAATATCACACGTATCGAGTTCCTAGCGCTACTTCGTTCGCGGGGCATCGCTTACATCAACTATACCTCCGATGAATTAGCCGATGAATTTGCCTCGGTGAAGAAATTGCAAGTCCAATTGTAAAATGATTGTCGTCTCCGATACCACGCCCCTGAACGATGCTCTCCATCGCACTAAGCAACACACTGACAAGTCGGGTAGTTTCTGGATTCTTTTTCTTGTTCTCCTCACCCTTGTCAGTTGCGCCTCTCCGTCTCCCGGCGTTCCTGTTCCCACCTTCGTTGATCCACCATCCGACACGCGTTTCAAATTGTTGGTCAACGCCGATGGCTGGTATCGCGTCACGGCGGCTGATTTGAAAAACGCCGGCGCGAATCTCGCGTGTACGGGCGCAACATATTGCGCCCCTATGCTCTTTCGCGGCACTCGCACGATTCCCGTGCACGTGCGCGGCACCGGCGATACGCTCACATTCGAATTCTACGGACAGGCGAGCGATTCCCCCTACTCGAATTTCTCCGTCTACTGGGTCACGTGGGGTCAACAACCCGCCGTGCCGATGCGCGAGACGCGCGCCGCCGATGCGCGCGCCGCGCCGCAAACCAGCGCGTCCGCCACGCTCCACCTCGCGCGCCCAACGATTTACATGCCCCAGTTCGAAGACGATGCGTGGTTCTGGCAAACCATCGCCGCGCCGATGACGACGACGATTACGATGACACTGCCCGCCGCGCTCGCCGCGCCGGCGCAACTGCGCGCGCATCTGTGGGCAAGCACGCAGGATGCTGTCAACCCCGATCATCACCTGCGGCTGGTGTTCAACGGCGCGCGCATTGCGGACGAACGCTGGGATGGGCAAGGCGCGCGCGTCATCACCGCGACGATTCCGGCGAACGTCGTCCGCGCCGGCGAAAACGCGCTGCAACTCGTCGCGCCCGGCGATACCGGCGCGCAAGCCGAAATCACTTTGCTGCGCGCGCTGGATGTGATCTACACACGCAGACTCGTCGCGCAGGATGATCGGCTGGAATTTACGGCGGGCGCTGGCACGTATCGCCTGGAAGGTTTCAGCGGCGATGCTATCGAACTCTTCGACATCACCGACCCCGATGCGCCCACGCGCGTGACCAACACGTCGGTCAGCGCGCGCGCCCTCACCTTTGCCACCGATGCCACCACGCCGCGGCGCTGGCTTGCGCTCGGACCGAACGCCGCGCAAGCGGTCGCGCGCATCGTGCCAATGTCGGCAAGCGATTTGCGCGCGCCAGAACACGCTGCCGAGTATCTCGTCATCGCGCATCCGACGCTCGTAAGCGCGCTGCAACCGCTGGTGCAGTGGCGCGCGCAGCAGGGCTTGCGCGTGCGCGTCGTCACCATCAATCAGGTGTACGACACATTCGGTTACGGCGAAGAATCGCCGTATGCCGTGCGCGCGTTTATCGAGTGGGCGCGGCAGAATTGGCAATCGCTGCGCTATGTGCTTCTCGTTGGCAAAGCCAGTTACGATTATCGCGACTATCAAAAAGGCGCGAACAAAAATCTCCTGCCTACCTTTTTGCTCAAGACGCCGCACCTGGGACAAACCGCCAGTGACAACTGGTTCGTTGCGCTCGACGATCAGACCGGGCATCCCGCGCTAGCCATCGGGCGCATCCCCGCGCAAACGCCGGAGCAGGTGGCGCGCGTTGTCAGCAAGACCATCGCGTACGAAACATCGCTGAACGCGCGCGCCGAGTGGCACACGCGCGCGTTGTTCATCGCCGATGACAAAGAGCCGTCGTTCGCTTCGATGTCCGATACGTTGATCGCGCAACTGCCGCGCGGAATCACCGCGCGCAAAATCTATCTTGCCGAACAGCGCGGCGATGTCAACGCCGCGCGCGCAGAGATGCTGGCGCGCTGGAACGAAGGCGCGCAGTGGGTCACCTACATCGGGCATGGCTCGATTGATACGTGGGCAGAGGGACCGCTGTTCAGCGCGGAACACCTGGGTGCGCTGATGAATGGCGCGCGCACGCCGATTCTGTTCACGCCCACGTGCCTCGACGGATTTTTCTACCATCCGCAGAAAAATTCGCTGGCAGAAGAATTGTTGTTCAAGGACGAAGGTGGCATTGTCGCGGGTATCGTGCCAACGGGGCTTTCGATGCCTAACGCGCAGGAAGAATTGATGCGCGCGCTCTTTGCCGAAATGTTCAGCCGCCCCGCGCCCTCGCTGGGTGAAGCGCTGACGCGCGCCAAACGCCGCATCAACGGCACCGCGCCCGACACGCGCGAGGTGATCGAGACGTTCGTCCTGCTGGGTGACCCTGCCCTGCGCGCGTGGCGCGGCGAATGAGGATTTGGCAATCCATTGCTTTTGTAGTACAATGCGTATTGTCCGATACCGACGAAAGATTGCTAGCCCATTTTCGATTGCCGATTTGCGATTGATATGTGTAATCGGCAATCGGCAATCGAAAATCGCAAATCCTTCATCCTTCGTCTCGCCAATCGAGGTAAAATAATGGAACTACGGCACTATTTCGCGCTGGCTCGAAAATGGTTGTGGCTGATTGTGTTGGGTGGCATTTTGGGTGCTGGCTCGGCGTTTGTGTACAGTCGGCTCAGCACGCCCATCTATCAATCCACGATCACCCTGTTTGTCTCGCAGGGCGGCGGTGTAGTACAAGACTTTTATTCACAATATGCCAGTCAGCGTGCAGCAACGACATACATCGAGCAAATCAAATCTCCTGCCTTCTTGCGTCAGGTGTACAAAGAATTGGGCATCCCTGAAGATGAGCCGTTACCCGTCACCGTTTCGGCGCAAGTTGTGCGCGACACCTCACTCATACGTGTCTCGGTCCAGGATGTTGAGCCGGCGCGCGCTCAAGCCATTGCCATACAAATTGCCAAAGTCCTCAACGATCAGATCAACGCGATGCAGATGCAGCGCTATCGCGCCATTCAAGAGGATTTGGATCAGCAGATTGCCGAAGTACGCAAGAAAATTGACGAAGTGCAAAAAGCGCTTGCCCCTCTAGGTGATTCAAACGACCCCAAGAGCGCGAGCGCGCCAGAGTTTGTCCGCACCGAACGCGCGCGCTTGCAAATGGAATTGACGACACTCCAGGCGCAATACTCGGTGTTGCTTCAGAATGCCAACAACACGCGCCTCACCGCATCGCGCTACAACGACGTGATTTCGGTGGCAACCCCTGCGGAATTGCCGCTTTACCCTGTGAGTCCGCGCATTGTGCAAAACACGTTGCTGGGTCTCGTGGTCGGCGTGATGCTGGCAGCCGGCATCGCCTTTCTCATCGAATACCTCGACGATTCGCTCAAATCGTCCGAGGATGTGAGCCGCGTGCTGGAGCTGAGCACCATCGGCAACGTTGCCCGCTTCCCCAGGGGTACCAAGAACCCGCTCGTTGTGCTGGACACGCCGCGCGCGCCGTACGCGGAAGCGTATCGTAACTTGCGCACGAATCTGCAATTCTCGCTCGCGGTGGATTCCGCCAAGGCGCTCGTTGTCAGCAGTGCAGAGCCAGGCGAGGGCAAAACGACGACGGTTGCTAACTTAGCGATTGCGATGGCGCAGATGGGTAAGCGCGTGATTCTGGTGGACGCCGACTTGCGTCGCCCCAGTTTGCATCAATTGTTCCACGTGCCGCCTGAACCCGGCTTGACCGATTTGTTCCTTCGAACACGAATATCCTCTCCTGTCATTCACAAGACAAGTCAACAAGGCTTGCATCTACTGCCGTGTGGTAAAATTCCACCCAACCCCGCTGAACTGCTTGCGTCGGCGTGGATGGACCAGTTGATTGATGCGCTGAGCAAGCAGTACGATATGCTTCTCTTCGATGCACCGCCGATTCTGCCGGTGACCGATGCGGTGTTGCTTGCCGCCAAAACCAGGCATCTCTTGTGGGTTGTCTGGGCGGGCAAGACGCGTGCGGATGCGCTGCGGCGTGCGCGCGAGGCGCTGGCGCAAGTGGATGCGAAAATCGTAGGTGTCGTTCTGAATCGGATGGTGTCTGGACGCGGGTATGGTTACTACTACTATTACTACTCGAAGGATGGCACAAAACACAAACGCCAAGAGCCGTCGTTCGTTCCGGTGCCGCGTCCGAGCGTTTCGGGGAATGGCGGTGAACCCGCGAACATTCCCGAATCGCTGCCAGAAGTGCTAGCACCAAGGAAGTGAAATCAAATCCTTGTATAGATGATCGGGTAAGCAGAACATTCTTTGTTGTGTGGGAACTCTATTCCCTTCATTGAATCGCAAACTTGGAGTGCGAGGATCGTGTGACAAGACGCATTCCAAGTGCGATACCATTTGTAGACGCACGGCCAGTGGAGGAAAGATGGAACTACGGCACTATCTTTCGCTCGTCCAAAAATGGCTATGGCTCATCATTTTGGGAGGTGCGCTGGGAGCAAGTACTGCGTTTGTATACAGCCGTTTGAGCACACCGATATATCAATCTACAGTTGTCTTGCTTACCTCGCAAGGATCCGCTGCCCAAGATTATTATTCGATGCTTAGCAATCAACGCGCTGTGACCACGTATGTTGAAGCCATCAAGTCGCCGGTTGTGCTACGGCAGGTCTGCAACGATTTGGGAATTCCGTGGGATGAGAATTTGCCGAAGAATATCACTGTCCAAACAGTGCGTGACACCCCCTTGCTGCGTGTCTCAGTTCTCGATCCGAATCCTGCACGCGCCCAAGCCATCGCGAACCAGATAGCTAAAGTAGTTAACGACCAAGTCAGCGCATCACAAACGCAACGCTATCGGACTCTTCAAGACGAGTTGGATCGCCAGGTGGCGGATGTCCGCAAGAAAATTGACGAGGTGCAAAAGTCTTTGGCGCCACTGGGTGATCCTAATGATCCTAGAAGCGCAAATGCACCGGAGTTTGTTCGTACTGAACGTACACGCTTGCAAATGGAGTTGACGACATTACAGGCGCAGTACTCGGCGCTGCTCCAGAACGCAAACAATGCACGATTGACTGCAATGCGATCTGCCGATGCGATTTCTGTGTTCTCACCTGCGGAAATGCCGGATTCACCAGTATCTCCACGTACCACCGTCAACGTTGCGCTGGGGTTGGCGGTAGGGATGATGCTAGCGGCTGGGATTGCCTTCCTCATCGAATACCTCGACGATTCGCTCAAATCGTCTGACGATGTGAGCCGCGTGCTGGAGTTAAGCACCATCGGCAATATTGCGCGCTTTCCCAAGGGCACCAAGAATCCGCTCGTCGTGCTGGACGCGCCGCGTGCGCCGTACGCGGAGGCGTATCGCAACTTGCGAACGAATCTGCAATTCTCGCTCGCGGTGGATTCCGCCAACGCGCTTGTTGTCAGCAGTGCAGAGCCAGGCGAAGGCAAAACGACGACGGTTGCGAATCTGGCGGTGGCGATGGCGCAGATGGGCAAGCGCGTGATTTTGGTGGACACCGATTTGCGGCGTCCGAGTTTGCATCAATTGTTCCGTGTGCCGCCCGAACCTGGCTTGACGGATGTGTTCTTGCAGAGTCAAACTGTCTCGCAGGTGATACGGGAGACGGGGCAGCCCGGTTTGCATCTGCTCACGTGCGGCAAGATTCCGCCGAACCCGGCGGAACTGCTGGCGTCGGCGTGGATGGATCAGTTGATTGATGCACTGGGAAAGCAATACGATGTGCTTCTTTTCGATTCGCCACCGATTCTGCCGGTGACGGATGCGGTGTTGCTTGCCGCGAAGACCAAGCATCTCTTGTGGGTTGTCTGGGCGGGCAAGACGCGTGCGGATGCGCTGCGGCGTGCGCGCGAGGCACTGGCGCAAGTGGATGCAAAGATTGTGGGTGTTGTACTGAATCGGATGGCGTCTGGACGCGGGTATGGCTACTATTATTACTACTACTCGAAGGATGGCGCAAAACACAAGCGCAAAGCGGAAGAGCCATCGTTCGTTCCGGTGCCGCGTCCGAGCGTATCAGGAGACGGCAGTGAGCCTACTGACACTCATTCGCCCGAGGTATTAGCGCCACGAAAACCAAATCCCCTTGCTTTGTGAATCCGGCTCTGTCAATAAAATTCGTCTCGGAGGGAATCATCTATGGAAGAAGACTTGCGTGGCTATCTCCTGACAGTATTCAAGTACTGGCAGTGGATAGTAGGATTTACCCTCATTACAGCGGTGATTGCTTTAGGGGTTAGTTTTTTACTTTCTCCTACCTACGAGGCCACGGCACTGGTGGTCATCAAACAACCGCAATACGTTATGCAGTTTGACCCGCGTTTTGAGACGGTCACGCAGCAACAAATGCCTTACAAAGCCTATCCGCTTTTAGCACAAGGCGATGAAGTGCTGGTAGCGTTGTTTAGCCAGTTGAATCATCGTCCTGCTGGCATAGAAACACTGGAGGATCTACGGAAGACGCTCGAAGCCAAAGCAGGAACTGATCCCAGCGTGGTACGACTCACTGTTCGTTTCCACGATTCCAACGAGGCAGCGCGCATCGTCAATCTCTGGGCAGAACTCTTTGTGAGACATGCCAATCAAGTCTATGGTGCCAACGAAAAGGAATTACAACAACTGGAGTCGCAACTGGCACAAGCTCAGATCGAATTAAAGAACGCCGAGCAAGCATTGATAGATTTCCAGGCTCGTAATCTAGCCAGTGTTTTGTCAGCACAACTCGATTCGCTCAAAAGCAAGCAAACCAAGTATCTGGCAGAACAGTCCACTATTACGGATCTCCTTCGAGATATTCGGGCGTTGCAAGAACAACTGGCACGCCAACCCGATAAGCGTCCTACCTCTCTAGCGGATGACCTCACGACTCTGTTCCTCCAGCTCAAAGCCTTCAACGCGCAGGCGAGTGTACCGATTCAACTTCAGGTGACGACAGCCGAATCTTTATCGAGCAAGAGTATCGGAGAGACGGTTGCGTTATTGAAAGATATTGCACGGGTGCTAGAAGCTAAATCTGTCGAACTGGGAAAGCGACTGGAAGAATTACAACCCGAGATTCTTGCCCTCCAGCGACGACTTCAGGAGGTCGGTACCGAATCGGATCGACTGGTACGTCGGCGGGACCTAGCGACAGAGACGTACATTGCGCTGGCGCGTAAAGTGGATGAGACGCGTATTGCTGTGTATGGGACAGCGAGCACGGCACGGTTAGGTAGTCGTGCGGAGGTACCCCAACAACCCGTTGGTCCGCGCAAACTACAGAACACGGCTCTGGCGGGAGCCGTGGGGTTGATGCTTTCCATCGGCGCTGTGTTTGTTGTCGAATGGTGGCATAGAGGAAATGGTCAGGTTTCACTCCCGGTAGGGTCCCAGAATGATTAAGTGGTCTCTTCTCAGTGTCGGATTAATCATCGGACTGGCGCTTGGCTTGACTGCGTGTGATTCACCATCTCCCACGCGCGCGCTTCCCACCTTTGCGCCGCGCCCGACGAGTACGCCGCTACCGCCTGCGGCGAAAGGGAGCATCGTCAAGGTCACGCGCGGCACACTCGACCAATCGTTGACGCTGCGCGGCAGTGTTCGCTCCGCGCGCGAAGCGATTCTCGTCTTCAAAGTGCGCGGCTCGATTGCCGATATCGCAGTGGCTGCAGGCGATCAGGTCAAACAGGGCACCCTCATTGCTCAATTGGATGATGTCCAGTACGCTCAAGAAGTTGCTGCGGCCAGGTACGAAGTGGATAAAGCGACAATTGTCTTGCAGCAAGCCCAGGCGCGTCTCGCTGCCTATGAAACGCGCATCGAAACACTCAAGAACTTGCTCCCTCACTATATCGAACTGCGCGATCAACGCTGGCAGATTTATCGCCTCAAGGCGCCCACCGCTGCCGATCACGCGCGCGCGCTCGCTGAGTACAACGCCTATCTGGATGCTGATGCCGATGTGCGTCGCTACACGACGGAACTCAACACACTCAACACCGATCGGCAAATCACCGCGCTCGACATCGAACTGTATCAAAAGCAGGTGCAGTACTTGCAGCAACGTGTCACCTATCTGCAAGAGCGTTACGCGGGTACCAAACTGGTTGCACCCTTTGACGGTCTTGTTGTTTCGATTGACCGGCGGGTGGGGGAATGGATCGAATCGTACGAACCGATTGGCACGCTGGCTGACCCCAGGCAACTCATTGTCGAGGTGAATGTGCCTGAGACG